>CAYSGV010000110.1:0-8666 GCA_964430685.1 uncultured Gammaproteobacteria bacterium | reverse complement strand
GCAGCGTTTATTTAATCGCATCTCCAGATATCAATACGCTAGTGGACTTTCGTCATCAAAGAATATTCAAAGCAGAAGACGGTGAGAAAGGCGGCTGCCGTAATTGCAATGGTAAAAAAGGTGAAGATTTGTGGATCCCGGTGCCAATTGGAACAGTTGTGCATGATGCCAATACCATGGAATGGATAGGTGAACTACTCGAGGCTAATCAAAGCTTAAAAGTTGCTCAAGGCGGTTTTCATGGTCTCGGTAATGTGCGTTATAAAAGTAGTGTGAATCGGTCGCCACGCAGAACCACAAAAGGCAGTGCGGGTGAATCGCGAGAATTATTTTTAGAACTAAAATTGTTGGCCGATGTAGGACTGATTGGCATGCCTAATGCCGGTAAATCAACACTTATTCGCGCTGTTTCAGCCGCTACCCCCAAAGTTGCTGATTACCCATTTACTACCTTGCATCCACAATTAGGTGTGGTCCAAATGGGTGACTTCAATAGTTTTGTCATTGCTGATATACCTGGCTTAATTGCTGGTGCTGCGTCGGGTGCAGGGTTGGGAATACGCTTTTTGAAGCATATTATGCGCAACCGTATTTTATTACACATTGTTGATATAATGCCTACGGATGGCAGTACACCCGCAACCCGGGTACGAGAAATTGAAAAGGAGCTTGCTGAGTTTTCAACTGATCTATTGGCAAAGCCACGATGGTTGGTATTCAACAAAATAGATTTAGTTGCTGCAAAAGATTTAGATTCGGTTTGCGAAGAGATTGTGAATGAATTAAATTGGACACAACCTGTATACCGGGTCTCTGCGGCAACAGGCGTTGGCTGCAAGCAATTAATGAATGATTTGTGGAATTATTTGTATGAATTATAATTTTCTTGACTTTGAGCAACCCATTGCTGAACTAGAAGCAAAAATAGATCAGCTACGTCATGTCGGTACTGATTCGGCAATTAATATTAGCGAAGAAGTGAAACGCCTAGAAGCTAAAAGTAAAGAATTAACGCAAACCATTTTTAAATCATTAACACCTTGGCAAATTACACAATTAGCCAGACATCCGCAGCGTCCCTATACACTCGATTATATTAAATCTATTTTTACAGAATTTCAGGAATTACATGGTGATCGGCATTTTGCTGATGATAATGCAATTGTTGCTGGGATTGCACGATTGGAAGGTATGCCAGTGATGATCGTTGGCCAACAAAAAGGACGTGATACAAAAGAAAAATTACGACGAAATTTTGGCATGCCTAACCCAGAAGGTTATCGCAAAGCTTTGCGCTTGATGCAAACCGCAGAACGATTTTCATTACCCATCATTACTTTAATTGATACACCGGGAGCTTATCCAGGTATTGGTGCAGAAGAACGCAATCAAAGCGAAGCCATTGCCCGAAATTTATGGGTGATGGCAACACTACGTACACCCATTATTTGTTGTGTCATCGGTGAAGGATGTTCGGGCGGTGCATTAGGGATCGGTGTAGGCGATCATGTGATGATGCTGCAATATAGTTATTACGCCACCATTTCACCTGAGGGTTGCGCTTCCATATTATGGAAAAGTGCGGAAAAAGCTTCTGAAGCTGCTGAGGTGATGGGACTCACGGCACCACAGTTAACCAAATTTGGGTTGGTTGATGAAATTGTTCCAGAACCGGTTGGTGGTGCGCATCGTAATCCAGATAATATGAGTCAAATTTTAAAGCAAAGATTTGTCACGATCTTGAAGAAATTGCAAAATCAATCGATTGATGCGTTGCTTAAAAACCGCTATGAAAAATTGATGAGCTATGGTAAACACAGTTAAATCAAAAGAAGAATTTAATTGTGTTGTTGAATATTCTAATGTAGTTATGCAACTAACTAGCACCGCTTTGTACCACTATCTGAAACAAATAAATAACAATCTGTCCCAAATGGATATATGTGTGGGGTACAGCGGCGGCATTGATTCCTCCGTCTTATTACATTTAACTGCACAGTTGCGTGCCTCAGCTCTGATAAGCAACTTGCGCGCCATTCATGTCAATCATAACTTAAGTCCAGCAGCACAAAGTTGGCAAGAACATTGTCAGCATATTTGCAATGAATTAGATGTGCCACTGCAACTTTTTAATATTCATGTGCAAAAGCAACCTAGAGAAAGCTTAGAAGCAAACGCGCGCGAATTACGCTATGCCGAATTTAAGCGTTCAATGCATAAAAATAGTTTATTGCTGTTAGCACATCACCAAGATGATCAAGCTGAAACTTTATTGTTACAGCTCTTACGTGGCAGCGGCATTAAAGGACTGGCTGCGATGCCTGCATACAGGAAATTTGGTTTAGGTTATATAGGTCGCCCATTGTTATCATTTTCTCGAGCTGAAATTATTCATTACGCGCATAGCAATGGTTTGCAGATAATTGAAGACGAGAGTAATACAAATTTACAATTTGATCGCAATTATTTACGCCATAAAATTATTCCAGCTATTCGCAGCCGCTGGCCAACCTATCAACAGACATTCGCGCGCAGTGCGATGCACTGTGCTGTGGCCAATGATATTTGCACAGAGGTGGCAAACATTGATATGCAACAGTGTGTGGGTACTGACAAAGATCGTTTAATGCTTACGGAACTATGCAAATTACCATTAGTGCGTTGTGCCCAAGTGATCCGTTATTTTTTGCAAAGTAAAAATTTATCTGTGCCGACCTATAACCAATTACAACAATTCATAACGCAATTAGTTAATATGAAAAAAGATAGCCAACCAATATTGCAGTTTGCTGGCGTTGAGTTGCGCTGTTTTCAAGGTTTTTTATATGCCTTCAAGCGTCTACCCTTAATCGCGCAGAATTTCGAAGTGGTTTGGGATTTACATGAAGATTTAGAATTACCGGGCGGCTTAGGCCGGTTGCGTTGTCTTTGTTTGCCAGAAGAGCCAATGAGCTTAGTGGTTCGCTTTCGCCGTAGCGGGGAGCGGTTTCACCCACAGGGACGCTGTGGTTCACATCCACTGAAAAAATTATTTCAAGAATGGCAGGTGCCACCTTGGCAGCGTCACCGAATTCCACTGGTCTATGCGGCGGAGCAACTCATCTGGGTTGCTGGCTATGCCTTTGCAAAAAATGTGCAAAATCAATTGCTTTCAGGTATAATCTGGGAAAGAAACGATAACCCCTGATGAATCTAGGTTGAATTTACGTCTAGGGATTGACGCATCTGCTCTGGAGAAACGATGCACAAACATTCCGAATCCTTTCAACATTACTGCAAGGTGCTAGAAATACCTGGTAGTAACCAAACAACTTTATATTTAATATCTGAACGATTACATGAAGATTTTCGTCAAGAATCGAAGCGCTTTACTTATAAACAAGTGCAAAATTTCTTGTTGGAACTATGGGATCAACAATACAATATTATTACGACCGTTGCTGACACTCCTGAAAAAATACAAGCAGTAATGGGTGAAGCCTTCGATCCAAGTGAATTTACAACTGGTAGTTGTATGTTTCGTGATGCAACCGCTGCGCTGCCGCTATCGGCGTGCCTTGATTCCAAACATCCCATTTTTTTGATGTTCGAAAATTTACTCGTTGCGTTAAGCATCGCACGCGTTTTGGACTATGTTTTGGTCAGCCGAGCACACATTAATTCGCAACAAGCAGAATTTTATCAAGCTGCGCGTATTGAATTAAAAAATTACTATGCGAAGTTTATGCAACAAATGTTAGAGTGGCAAAATAAAATAGTGTCCGGTCATGTTTTACATACACAAATTTCCGCACATTTTGATAAATTTCTTGAAGAATTCAATGCTGAAATGGTTGGCTTATTAAGAAAATGTGGTTTAGATCGCGGCATCGATCGAGATGATATTAATGCCTATACAAAAATACTTATATATTATCGGCAAATGAGTTGCCTTCTTGACCCAGCACCAGCAATGCGAACAGTGATAATGACTGGTGCGTTAACCCAAATAGAAACACACTATCCTATTACTGAAAAAACTGATGCACAGAAAAAAATGCTTGAACAGATGCAAGTTGTTGTTTTAAACCCAACTCCTACAGAAATAGATTCACACAACGCAAAACCAATCGCGTATCAAGAAGTGTTTGCTATGTTGGCACGGCTTTGTATGCGTGATGATCGCCGCTTTAGTTCATATATGAGCACAGAACAAGTAATGACAGTTAAAAATGGTTATCTTGTTCATGATCTCTATATTTTTTCAGCACGCTCGGAATTGAATATAGAATATTGGTCAGTGCGTTGTGGTGCAATTGTTTATAATGGTAAATTTGCAACAGAAGAAGTTAAAATTGCCAACGCTCGTGAAAATATTCGCCAAATAAAATTAGCCTTAAGCAAAAAGTTTACCGGCAAACCACATCTAGTCTACAATATATTGAATACCTATTCATTATATGAAAACCAAACGGAAATTGTCTCTGGAACCCAGAAGGCAACCAGACTTGAAGAGGTGGAATTTACCAATTTCCCCTTAAATTTCGAGGGTACGTTTCATTTTGCAGAGCATGCACCCAGCATTAGCGCAAATGTTTCAACGGCAGAACGAATTCCCGTACCATTTTCGGTAAAGCAGAATTTGCAGTCTGCGATTAATATAGTTGGTCGCAATAGAAATCCGAATCAAGTCCCTATTGTTTCTTGTTTGCGCGGTAATGATCGTACCGGTACATTTGTATTAGCACTACAACGATATCATGATCAACAAGTCTATACGAAGGCTGTATCGATTATCGCGATGGTTAATAGTGCAGAGTTGAGTGAAAAACGTGTGTGCGCGCGCAGTCATATTTTAATTACGGCGCTAGCTGTTCCAGGACAACCAGGTTTAAAAGATGTCTCTAGACCTGGCGATTATTACCCTGATGATGTGAGTAAGGCAACTTATATTCCCGCCGCCGATCGCAAATATAAACTGCGTATCAGTGCAAGTAAATTTCTAGAGGTAAGGCAAATACAAACCCATTCTGCTTGCGCGCACGACTTAATTCAGATTCGCTTCGAGTTGGAAAAGCAAAACAAACTTAATGGCTGGTGGAGTTCATCTGATAATAGAGAAAAGCTGCTTCATTGGTTTTCGATGCAATTGGCTTTAGCACAATTAAAAAATAGTAGCCAAACCATAGGTGATACCTTTATGCTACTTTTATTTCAAGAATTTGAGGATGCAACAGGTAAAAAATATATTCCAATTGTTGAATTAACACGTATACGTTCCATGTTTGGCGGCGAGCTACAGGTTGATATAGAATTTGCACGTGATGAAGTGCAGCGTTTGCGAAGTTCTTTTAACCGCAATCGATTTTTCGAACCTGTACCGGAATATTTGCCACAGTCTGAGTTGGCACAATCACTACTTCAATTTTATGATCAATACGAGAGTAAACGGCTGAATAAGTAGCTTATTCTTCATGCTCATCAGCATCTTCATCCGAAGAATCATTTGGTTTACTGGGTAACATACCGCCGCTTTGCGTTTCCCAGAGGTAGGCGTAATGACTACAGGTTTCTAACAATTCGCTATGTGTGCCATCGGCTATAATTTTACCTTGATCAAATACTAAAATACGATCCATCGCACGTAATGTAGACAGTCTATGGGCAATCACAATGGTTGTGCGGTTACTCATGAGTTCATGCAAGCTTTCTTGAATATATTTTTCAGTGACCGAGTCTAATGAACTGGTTGCTTCATCCAAAATAAGAATGGGGGCATTTTTTAAAAATGCGCGCGCGATCGCAACACGCTGACGTTGACCACCCGATAATTTAATACCACGTTCACCAACAAGGGCTTGATAACCCAATGGAATTTTACGAATAAATTCATCACAATGTGCTGCTTTCGCGGCGGTGATTACTTCATCGTCGGTAGCCGTTAAACGCCCATAGCGAATATTCTCCATGAGGGTGCGATGAAACAAACTTGAATCCTGTGGGATAACAGAAACTTGTCGACGCAATGAACGCTGTGTGACCAAACGAATATCTTGGCCATCAATTAAAATGCGTCCATCTTGTAAATCAAAATAACGTAGAATTAAATTAACAAAGGTGGTTTTGCCTGAACCTGAATAACCCACTAAGCCAATTTTCTCGCCACCATTAATGGTAATATTTTTTTGACTGAATAAATTCTGATTAGCCACATAGTTAAAGCTGACATTCTCAAATTTAATTTCACCACGGGTGACGCGAAGGGGTTTGGCATGTTCGACATCTTTAATTTGATGCTGTTGATAAACTAAAGATAAAGCTTGTTGGCAAGTACCCACATCCTGAAAAAATTGAATTAAGTTCATACTCATGTACCAGACGAGCCCAATGAGGGTTAGCGACGACATGATCAAAGCAAAGTCACCAATCGTAATTAAATTTCGACTCACACTATATAAGCCACCGCCTAACATCGAAAAAATAAAAATTAATCCGGTAGCACCTAAAAAAGTTTTAGTCCAGGCATTGTAATGCATCATCTTGTGATAATTTAAGCGCGTCTCTTTCTGAAAACGGTTAATGTAACTTTTTTCAAAAGGATGACGCGAAAACAAACGGATGTTTACCATATTGGTGAGCGCATCTACAACTTTACCATTGAGTAACGTCAGCGATTCAGAAAATTCATGCGAATAATAACCCGTTTTGCGCAACGCTAACACAGCAATGCTCATGTGAATGATGAACCAAATCAATAAGAACATACTAAAGATTGGATTAGCAAAATAGAGTATGCCTATTTCAATCAAAATCGCACCGATTACGGGAATAAAAATGGTCATTACTAAAGAAACCAAATTAAGCATGGCATCAGGCATACGTGAGATTTTGCTCGCAATGGTCCCAGCAAAATGTTCCGAAAAATAAGTATGTGAATGACCGAGGGTGTATGAAAACATGATCTTGCGAATATTGAAGGTAAATTGTGGGAAGGTTTTCGCCGATAAAAAATCAAATACACGAAAACACACTTCAATGGATACCCACAACGATGCGAATAATAAAAAAGTACCACCTAAATCAGCTAATAAGCTTGCTTTATCATTGGCGTGCGCATTGACACCATCAATAAATAATTTTAAAAACAGTGGGAAAACGGATTCGTTAATTGCCCAGGCAAAATGTGTACACAATAAGACCAAAAATTGCCATTTTTGTGGTTTAATCACATACCAAAGAAATTGCGGCAAACTATTTGGCATTTTTTTTGCATTTGCAGCCGACATCGGATAACACCTTAAAAAATACAAAGGGGATCCAATCCTACAGTATTTGTTCAATCTCTGTCAATATACTATGTTTAAATGCAAATAATTGTTGTGCGTGTTCGGAGAGTAGGCGTCTGAAACTACGTGCACCGGCGCAACCTTTAACTAGATTGACTAAATGACGGGTAATGCAACTTAAGGGTGTTCCATTTTTAACTTCTTCTTCAAGATAGGGGAAATATTCAATAATAATTTGTTTGGCTGTTTTAATCGGTGAATCCGCAGCAAAGTATTTTTGGTCAACGTTACTAAAAAGCAGCGGGTTTTCATAAGCAGCGCGCCCGAGCATTACTCCATCTACTTTAGTTAAATGATGTGTAATTTCTTCTTGTTTTTGTATATTACCATTTAAAATAATTTCCAAATGTGGTCGATCTTTTTTTAATTGATAAACGCGGTCATAGCAAATAGGTGGTGTAGTGCGATTTTGTTTTGGGTTTAGACCTTTGAGCCAAGCTTTGCGTGCATGAATAATAAAGGTTTGGCAACCAGCGTTTGTAACCGTATCAACAAAATCTAATAAAAATTCGTATGAGTCTTGGTTATCAATGCCGATGCGTGTTTTAACGGTTATGGGGATACGACAGTTTTGTTGCATTTGTTGCACACATTCAGCCACCAATTGTGGTTGTGCCATTAAACATGCACCGAATTGTCCGGCTTGTACACGGTCGCTAGGGCAACCAATATTTAAATTGATTGCTGCATAGCCAAGATCTGCACCTATTTGTGCACAAATGCTCAGTTCTTTGGGATTATTTCCGCCCAATTGCAACACGACCGGTTGTTCACTGGGGTGATAATGCAATAAACGCGTTTTATTCCCATGCAAAATAGCCTTGGCAGTAACCATTTCGGTATAAAGTACAGTGGTTTTAGTGATGAGCCGCAATAAATAACGAAAATGACGATCAGTTAAATCCATCATTGGTGCGACGGCAATAAGGTTATTCATATTCGTGTATCATTAATGTGTGAAATAGAATTTTACCACTATTGCATCGAAATACCAAAAAATGTAGTTTGGTCTATTCTTAATGATGCAGCTCAATGCATTCTGTCAGCATAGGAAGTGTATGGTAAACGAAGACAAGTCAAAACAGGATAATGATGATGCGTTATGGCACGCTATACTTCATGATGTACGGCCACTTAAAAAAAACCAAAAATCTAAAATTAAAATACAAACCCAAAAAGAAATAAAAAAATCTATACCGCTACCAGAAATTGCAACGTTATCTGATGACCATACGAAGAGTCATGCTCAAAAATTAAAACCTGCACCAATTAGTTTGGAGCGTTTAGTCAAAGCAGATGAAAAAATTAATTTTCGTACAAAAAGTGCCGATCCTGTTTTAT
>CAYSGV010000109.1:0-8705 GCA_964430685.1 uncultured Gammaproteobacteria bacterium | reverse complement strand
TTACTTCTTCACCTGAAACTTCATCATCAGAATCAGAAAAAGCTGGGTCTACTGTTTGTTCTTTGAGTTCGCGCAACATTTGTCTTTGTTCGTTTACCATAATATAGGGTTTAAGCGGAGAATAAGGTTCACGGCCAAATTCATCTTCAGTAAATAGCCTTTTTCTAACTGTTCGATTGGCGGGTGATAAAGCAGCACCTTCATTGGTAGTGGCACTATAGTTCAACATTTGTAGAGTCGTCGCTTGTGTTGCTAATGGCCTTTGTACTCTTTCGCTTTGATGATCTTGTTGTTTGAGCGCTTCAAGTTTTCGTTTCATAGCATCTCTCTTTTAGTAATTACTAATCGTTAAATTAATAAACTACCAAATAGATAACAGCTGTAATCCATTTGAAAATTAAATCCATTAAGTAAGATATGTCTATTCGATAATCATTAATTCTGTTTTGCTACGTTAGCTTCCAGATAATGCTAAGTGGTCCATAATGATATACGTAGATAACATCACAGTTGGTGTTAATGCCAACCTGACGTCCATGTGATATGTGGCGTGCATGCCAAGTAGCATTATATTATTATTTGTACTTATATGCAATTATGTAAATGGCAAAATCTAGCCTGTGGATGCTGAAATTCGCCTTTGCCTCTATCCCCCTGGTGGCGAAAGGACCTAAAACTTTGGCTGGTATGGGTGTATGGTGCGGAGAATGCGTTTGATAACGAATTTTAAAGGAAGAACTATCGCTCTTTTCTTTATCAGATGTGCCGCTGTCCGATTCAAATGGATCTTTGTATTGTGCTAATATTCTTTCTCGTTCTGCAGCATAAGATTGTCTACGTTCATGATGAATTATCTACAGACACAGCGGCCCACACTCTTTTGTTAAGATGGCGCAAATTGCAAACTCGCTGCAGGTTTATGTCGGGATGTGAATATTAATTCCTTTTACGCTCGTCTTGTCACCTTTCTCGTAGTAGTTGCGTAAATAATCCGTTAAAGGAGTATCAATAACTTTTTGTGATTCACTTGACGCTTCACGATACATTAAGCCTTGTGGCGTGCGAATAGCGAAACCAAGATGTGAAACGAGCATATCGGTGCCAATTTTCGATTTAATATCCCATTGAGGACGAACGATTTCAATAATAGCCCCAGAAGGGATTTTATCAAATAGATCATTACGGGCGATAATTTCATTGTTTGAATGCCTAAACAATTCATCCAGTGGAATATAAGTAATTCTCCCATTAACTGGTTTTACATGTACCGATAAATGATGTAATTGCGTTAACATTTCCTGTTTGTGTTTGGGCTCAGTAAATAATTGAATGCGTTCGCCAGAAAGATTTTTAAACCAAGAGGGTTTATCAATTTCAACTTTAGCATGCTTCGTAGCCACGCCCAATTTATGAGTATAATCTTTTATGTAGCCATTTGTTTCATTAATGACGTTCCAATCACTTTCCATAAAGTGGTTACGAGTAATAAATGAGATATTTTGCGGATCTTGATAACGAATTTTGATAATCGTGTCTTTAAATTGCTTTTCATCTTTTGCTTTAGCAATAGCTAATACCGTTTCAACAAAGGTTTGACAGTCAAATGAGTCTGTACGATAGAGTGGTGCTTTATCAAAAGCTGCAAAGGGTCCTTCGCCAAGTGGATAAACCTTATAAGGTTTACCTAAAAATAATGCGCTTACCCGTTCAATCCGGGTGGCGGTATCTTGAGTGGGACCAACCAAGTAGCTATAGATGGTGTGAATTTCTTCATCATATTTGTCAGGTGTATAGGGCTCAATGACATGAATGGGGATATTGTCTAAATGTGGTGCTTTAGAAGTTTCGGCATTGGCAACGTTATAGGCATAGATACTAATGAATAAAGCAAGTAAAAACATGATGCTAGTCTGGAAAGTTGATTTTGTAAGAATTTGATTAGTCCTTATCATATTTAACTCCTTGTTATGTATGTCCTAAAAAATAGAATATGTATGAATGCACACAAAATAGCAAGGGGGATGCGTATATTTTTCGGTTGATAATACGTACAAAGCCTGTAGGTCGTTGACGATTAAGGATTAGTTTGTTTCCTTACAGGCTTAGTGTAATTGATTAGGGTATATATCAACTGCTTTTTTGCCTTACTTTGGCTGTTGGTTATTAATTTGCGACCAAGTGCTTTGAGGGACTCTCACTTCTGTTTCCCAGTATTCTTTGACTTCTGCATTCGCTAGGGTAGCTGTTGCACCAAAGTGCGCGTGTGGGTTAGCGCCAGGGTTAGTCATATTTTCATGGATCAAATAACCAGCAACGTTTTTTATATAAGAGTAAGGTAATAAAACGTCTGTGCCGTGCGCTATCACTTGAATGCTTGGTTCTTCAATAGAAATTGTCGTTACAGCATCATTGAGTGCCGCCGTTGTGATATTCACATTATCTGATTGCATAGTCCCAGCGGTTTGCATTGGAGTTTGTTCGTTGCCCAACACATAGGTTAACGTTGACAGTTGTGTTGTACTTTCCAGCTTTTGTTCTTTGGGCTCATGTTGCGTTTCATCATCGGTGTCCATATCATCGCGTGTACGTTTTTTGTGTACTGCTGCGGTGGTTGTGCTGATGGTTGGATTTTGCGCAGCTTCTGCTTGTTCTTTTAATCTTTGTTCTTCTTGTTGCTTTTTAATCGCTTCGATTTGTTGTTCCGTGTGCATTTGCAGATACACTGGCAATTGTTTCAAACATTGTATTGCTTGTTGGTGGCCACACTGGCTTGCCGTTTTGAGGTTTTGAATACCCGCAGGAATATTAGAATAGGGGTTTGTTTCCGCCACCACTTGATAGATGGCTAAACGATAACACGTTTCTGCATTACCAGCTTTCGCAGCAGCAACATAATGTTGCAGCATTATTTTTTCATCATCATCGTTTTTTACATCGGCATGTATGCTTTTTGCAAGCAGCAGGTTTGCGATAACCGAAGTATGAACATGAGATTTAAGAAGTGCTGTGATTTTTTCGCTGGTTTGTTGCCTGTTATCATATTTTCCTAGAATTCTGAATTGTATGGCAGTTAAAAAATCAGGCGGAAAATTAATAATTTTAGCTTGAAGTATATGTTGCAAGATCACTTCAGCATCGTAAGTATCCATTATCTGTTGAAATGCTACTTTTTTTGCCTCATCAACAGTATGCGCATTCATACTATCAATTATGTTTTGCAGAGCTGTAAAATCCAGATTTGTGACTTGAAATCGTTGTTCTGGTTTGAGTTCCATAATTAGTTCCTCTGTTAGCTTAAACTTAATTATTATTCTAACAAAGCAAAATGAACTAAATATTAACATGGATTAAAAAACAAAAAAAAGACAGGCGAACCTGTCTTTTTTAAAGATGCGAAAAAATTAAGCAGTCGTTTTGTTCTTTGCTTGACGGCGCAAGAACGCAGGAATATTAAGATAACCAAGCTCATCTTGGCTGTTATTAGATTTAATTGATTCCATTGGTGAAGCCGCATGTTGGTTCAGTGTCGGAGCCGCGATGGGTCTGCGACGCATGAAAGCAGGCTGCTCAAAAGAACTATCCGCAGTGACAGAGAATTTATTGGTGGTCGCGGTTGTGGTTTCTTCGCCGCCTTGGCCAATACCCGTGATGACGATTGTGACACGGATTTCATTTTTAACAGTTGGATCAATTACAGTACCAATAACCACGGTGGCATTTTCAGTGATGAAGCTCTTGATGGTTTCACCCACATCCTCAAATTCACCGATGTTCATATCGGTACCGCCAGTAATGTTAACCAGAATACCACGTGCACCATGAATATTGACGCCTTCTAATAATGGACATTCAATTGCAGATTGTGCTGCTTCACGTGCAGATGCAGCAACGCCGGTGCCCATCATGGCCATACCGGTTTCAGACATTACGGTACGTACGTCTGCAAAATCAACGTTAATTAAGCCTGGACGGGTAATGAGTTCAGAGATACCTTGTACGGCACCATATAATACGTTGTTTGCCGATTTAAAGGCATTGATGAGGCTAATGTTTTTGCCTAAAACGGTTAACAGTTTATTATTGGGGATAGTAATCAGTGAGTCGACATTTTTAGTCAGTTCAAAAATCCCTTGCTCCGCAATTTGCATGCGCATTCTGCCTTCGAAATGGAAGGGTTTCGTGACTACGGCAACAGTTAATATTCCCTGTTCTTTAGCAATTTGTGCAATAACTGGCGCAGCGCCGGTACCAGTACCGCCACCCATACCTGCGGTGATAAAGAGCATGTCAGTTCCGTGCAATGCTTCACGAATTTGTTCTTCGTCTTCGAGCGCGGCTTGTCGGCCGATTTCTGGATTGGCACCCGCACCGAGACCGTGTGTGAGCTCAGGACCTAACACAATTTTAAGATCAGCACTGGAATTTCCAAGTGCTTGTGCGTCGGTATTTACGCTAATAAATCTAACATCGTGTAATCCTTGGGCAATCATGTGGTCAACTGCGTTGCAGCCGCCGCCACCGACACCAATGACTTTGATAATAGCTGATCTGGGTTCCATGATTGACTCCTACTATAATAAAAAGCTAATTAAATCCCGTATTAATTAACTGTTACAATCTAATAAACGGCCATATATTGTATTTTAACCGCCGCATCTTACCATCATATGGGCGCGTTCTTCAATTATAAGTGACCATAAAACCAATTTTTTATTTTCGTTAACGTATTTTTCATTTTTAGCGATTGTTCGCCGTCTTGATAACGATCAAAATGTTGAAGATGGCCATACCGTAGTAAGCCTACACTGGTTGCGTACATTGGGTTGCAAAGTATTTGATCTAAACCACTAATTCCATGTGGTACGCCTAAACGCACCGGTAATTGTAAGGATTGTTTCGCTAACTCAATGGCTCCATTTGCAAGTGAAGCGCCACCGGTCAATACGATGCCAGCACCCAGATAAGGTTTGAGTCCAAGATCTTTGAGCTGTTGTTTAATAATGAAAAATAATTCTTCGTAGCGTGGTTCAATAATTTCTGAAAGCATTTTTTGCGTTAATGTTTGTGGTGTTGCGAATTGAGCTAGTTGTTCCCCATAAGCTTGCATATCAATAACAGTATTGGGACAAGCTAATTCAGAGAGTGCATGCGCATGTTGCAATTTGATTTGTTCTGCAAGTTGTGACGGAATATGTAGGGCAATTGCAATATCTTGCGTTACTTGATCGCCTGCAACTGGTAATACTGCGGTGTGACGAATGGCACCACCGGAAAATATAGCGATATCTGTTGTGCCGCCACCGATATCAATAAGGCAAACACCTAATTCTTTTTCATCTTCAGTCAGTACGGCATAACTCGAAGCCAGTTGCTCTAAAATAATATCTGTAGTGTTTAATCCGCAACGTTGTACGCACTTCATGATATTTTGTGCAGCGGAAATGGCGCCGGTGACCATATGTACTCTGGCCTCGAGTCGTACGCCAGACATGCCAAGCGGTTCACGGATACCTGATTGGTTATCAATAATAAAGTCTTGTGGCAAGATGTGTAAAATTTTCTGATCGTTAGCTAAGGGCACCGCTTTAGCAGCATCGATTACTCGATCAACATCTTCTTGTGTAATTTCTGCACCACGTACCGCTACGACACCATGTGAATTAATACTATTAACATGGCTACCGGCAATGCCTGTAAAAGCGGAGTTTATTTTACAGCCGGCCATATTTTCTGCTTCGGCAACTGATTTTTGTATTGATTCAACGGTGGTTTCAATATTGACCACTACACCACGTTTTAATCCGTTGGATGGGGAAGAACCCATACCCAGAATGTTTATTTGTTGTTGATTTGGACGTATTTCACCTACAAGCGTAACAATTTTTGAGGTGCCTATATCTAAACTGACTAATAATTGTTGGTCGGTTTTCTTCATCATGCTCCATTGCTCCAACTCATCTAACGCTTTCCTCATTTGGTAAGAGATCTATATTGTTTTGATTATTCGATATCTTTGTGAGCTCCGTCTCAGCTGCTGTTTTGACGCGATTAACAGCTATCCCATTGCTATAACGTAAATCCACTGTTCTCATTTCACCTGCTGATAATGAGTTGGGTTCTTGTAATTTTGGGTAAATTTGTACAAATTTTTCAAACTTGGGTAAAAAGTCATTTTTCCCCAACATCACCGTTATATGATTACTCATCTCAAGTTGATAACTACCGCGGGCAGTTAACCGCAATTCAGTAATTTGCAACTGAAGCGGTGCAAGTATTGCCGAAAGTTGCCCAAAACGTTCAATTAACTCTTTTTGCTTTTCATTTGGCCCATATAAACGCGGTAAACCAACGGGCATTGCACTTGCGCCAGCCGAAAACAGCTCACCTTGCGCATTCACCAAGCTTATATCGTTCCATAATGCAAAAGCATGTTGCTCTGTAATATTTATGGCCAAGCGGTCTGGCCATTGACGACGAATCTCTACCTCTTTAACCCATGAACAATTTAGTAAAGCTTGTTTTAATTGCTCAGTATCTAAACTAAAAAACCCACTGGCGAGGTAGGGCATCGTTGTATTTTTCACTTGTTGCATATCAATGTGGTTGAATTCGCCGGTTATTGTTACTTTTTTGATCGGCGCAAAATCTTTGTTATTAAACCAAAACCATGTACAACAAATTGCAATGATGATGAGTAAATAAACACTAACCCATTTTATGACCGACCAGCGGTACGGTATTTGTAAACTTGGATTTCGTTTAATTTTTTCATCTCGTTTAAATGCGTTAATCATAACCACAATATTGATTAAAAACTAGCCAATTATTAAAAGAAAATGGATACATAAATTATGCGAAAGATTACCTTAGTTGCCTATAACTTGGCAAAAAAGATTTACAGGATGGTGGGTGGAGTGGAAGGTGGTAGAAGGTAGCGCCCTCGCAATGACAGGTAGAGAGCGCTGCCTATAGGGTGATTTAAGCTTTACCCCTGTATGGCTACCAATCTAGCACGGTCGCCGCTGTAAATAACATAGACACGTTGGTTTATAGAGAATAATTCTTTATTGTCTTGGACCACAGTAACCAAAGATTGATTGCGTGATGGGTTACGCATTGGATTACGGCCAGTGACTTTGACAATATACTCAATGCCTTGAGATTTACTTAATTGTCCTTCGATTGCAGCACCGGCAACCGCACCAGCAATAGCGCCGCCGATTGCAGCAACCAAACTACCATTACCACGGCCGATTAAGCTACCTGCGGTTGCAGCGCCTAACACACCACCACCAATCGTGCCTGCTTGGTTCTCACCGAGTTTATCGGTATTTTGAATGGTGACTGGACGCATCGAGACAATGACGCCTTCTACAGCCATACCTTGCGTTGCCCGATCAGTATAAACGTTTGAGGAAAGGTCGCGCGCGCAGCCCGTTAACAGGGTGAGAGCGATAAAGCCAACAGTCATGCCTTTGAGTAGTTTTTTTGCATTATTTGTACGGTTCATTGGGTTCATTCGAATTGTCTCCAGGTTTGTTAGTGCTAAAAATCAGGGGTAAATAGTACCGTAAATGAGTAAGTTATTCAAATTTGAGTGTACACGATTAAACCTGTTGTACTCCTGAGGAAGGCCTATCTATCACTGACGTTACTTATGTATTAATAATTATTCTCCGTAGGTCGGATAGAGCGTAGTGAAATCCGATTTACTGAAGAATTGCTGACATTGGCATTAATTTCTTGGAGCACGAGTTGCTGGACTGGGGATTTTTAAATGATCGTTGATCTCATTCGCAGGTTGTTCGGTAGCAAGTGCGAGTTGGGATTTCATTTCTATTGCATTATCCAATGATTGAAGAAAAAATTGTTTAATATCCGCAAGAGAAATATCTTCATTATCGAGTTTTGTACTGAAGTCATTTCGTATGGTTGCGATTTGTCTATCAACTTGTTGGCCAAACGCTAACATTTCTTCAGCTTTTGTCGTTTCATCTGTTATTTGTATTTTACGATAATGACCGGGATGGCCAATGATGATGGGATGTGTCTTCATAAATGTTTCATGCATGTTCATTAGATCGATGCGAGTTCCACGCATGACATCATCAAACTTAAGCAAATGTGCAGATTTACCTTCACTAGGTGATAATTCAAGATAATCGTAAAGATCACCAAATATTTTTTGGATATTTGTAAGTTGTCTGAATAAGAGCATATTTTGAAATACTGTTTGAGTGTTGTTGAGGAAACCCTCATCTTCTGAATAGTGTAGCATTTTTTCGTTACCCATTTTTTTATGAATTAATAATAATCTATTCTAGAGTATGGTTAATTTACTTACAAGTTGCCTGCATAGCCTTGATGTAGCGTAGCACAATCGAGGATCTGAACTTTATCTGGACAAAATCCTCGATTTCACTTCGTTTCATCGAGGCTACGAAAATACTAATTCCCAAAGGTAAATGCATAAGCCTGTAATCCAGGTTCTTGCGTGAGAATTTCAACATAGCCTTGTTGTGCTGCAGGCAAACTCACTAATTCATACAGTGTATTTTTAGTCACAATAAGTTGGCTATTATGCACATCTTTACCGCCAGCATTAGCAATGGGCTGACCATTGAATAATATTTGCGCATGCACTATTTTATTTTGACCTGGAGATAATACCAAATAAACTTTTTTAGCATAAAAATGTAATTTAA
>CAYSGV010000108.1:0-8746 GCA_964430685.1 uncultured Gammaproteobacteria bacterium | reverse complement strand
TGTGACGATGGATGGGGTCCATCATCCAGCTGTACAAGCCAGCCAGATTGCTGATATTGATTTGTCTGATATCAATAAATTTCCAAATTTTAAGAATACAACAACTTATGAAAGTACATTGAACCCTGGCGATATATTATTTATCCCAGCTGGTTGGTGGCATGAAGTTAGAGCATTAGATATATCTATGTCTGTAAATTTCTGGTGGAAAATCGGTATAGATAAATTTCCACCGAAACAGCTTACGTCTGTTGTTTGTAGTTATTTCTGTTGGTATAAAAACGCTTTCTCTGAAAAAATTAGATTGGCGTTTGATTTGACAGAATTTTCAAGTGATCTGGATGTTGCTAAATTTGCGCTTTCAAATAATTTATATTGTGTCTCTGCGCTATTTTTATTAAGTCATATTCAACAAACTATACAACAAATGCAAGCGAATAAAAAAGCTATACTACAAATGAAGATTACTGAGTGGAGTAAATACTTAGAGAAAGCCAAAAAATGTGATGATACTTTATTTGAACTTGAACAGTTATCAGCTATTATAAATGAACTCAATTTTTAATATAATTTTAAAAACTTTTTAATCAAATTTAAGTAATATTATGTGACAACTGGTTGGTAATAATTCTAGTTTGATTGGTTATTGAATTATGGAGATAAAAGTGATTAGGATATTTGAGTGAAGAAGTATTAACAAAGTATTAAAATGGAATTTATATTATCTGAATTTTATCAAGTATATGAATCAATGAATTATTGGTTAATAAAGTATGAATTCATTTGCGTAAGGCAAGGAGTTCTCAAATATGATTAAAAAGTCAGAGCCTAAAATAGAAGAACTTGCTAAAATGTTATCAGATCTTCCAGAAAAAGAAAGGCTTTCCTTTGCCTTAACTCGTGAAAGTCAGATCGACAACTGCTATAATTTAAATACGTTTATAGATATCATGATGGCTTTACCAAAAAATGACAGAGTAAGTTTTCTACAAATATTTCCTAATTTCCATGCAGTGGTATTAAAAATGATAATCCCAGAAGAAATCCAGTTTGATTGGGCTCTCAGTGTAATGCAGAAATACCCTCGAAAAGTCATATCCTCTAGATATTTTATAGACCTATTAGAAGTACTTCCAAAAGGAATAAGGCTCAATTTTGTTAAGGCGGTATTAGAAAAGATCTATAGTAGTGATCAATATATTCCATTAATAATAGAAGAACTTTCTGAAAAAGAACGATTTGTCTTTATCCAATATTGCCTTGATTTTGAAAAAACTCATCTAGCAGCAAAAAATAAACTTCCCCTCTGCCGAACAGTATTAGAGGCTATCCCAGAAAATGACCGTTTTAATTTTGTTCAAAGCAATCAGGAAAGAATTAGGGATTGCGAAAGCCTTAGTGGTATTTTAAAAATGCTTCCTATAGAAAAAAGACTTTCGATTGCCAAAGCTAATCAGGATAAACTTAACAAAGGCTATCATCCAAAGTTCTCAATGATATTGGAATGTCTTCCCGACCAAGAACGGTTAAGTTTTACCCAGACAAATCAAAACAGAATTCTAGATAACAGATATGATATACCGAAGGTGGTGCAACTACTGCCTGAGGAAGTGCAGGTAGCTTACATCAACGAAAACCTAGATAAACTATCGGCAGATGTACTTCAAAAAATATTAGATCAATGGCCGGAGGAAAAGCGATTAGCCTTTGCCATTCAAATTAAAGTTAAAAATGGGTTTCACCTTGCTATTTTGTTGACAGCATATCCAGAACAAAATAGGTTGAAAATTGCTCATGGCTATCTAGATAAGATAACTGGCGAAGGTTCCGGTTTTCCTTTAACCTATGATATTTGTGCAGTATTAAACGTACTTCCTAGAGAAGATAGGTTTCTCTTAGTTCAAGCCAAAGTAAACATTTTTAAGAAGATGGATGTTCCTCAATGGATGGGACCTCCCTTATATTCTGTGTTAGCATGTCTTTCAGAAAATGAAAGATTTATCCTTGCCCAAGACACTTCATCTTATGAACTCCGACATGGTGGATATTCTGGCAATCCTGCTTGGGAAGGAAGTGGATGGCATCCTTATAACGATCTTCAATGTTTATTAACTTTATTAAGTAAAGAACATAGGCCTATTATTGCAGATTTACATCAACAAAAAATTAGTGATACAGATGAGTTAATAACTGTTTTAAAAGCTTTGAAACCAAATGAACAATTTTCTATAGCTCTTAAATGCATAGAAAGATGGAAAGTTATATCGAACGAGGATCTTAAAAAGCTTCAAGATTATTTTAATAAAGTCTCTGGTCGCCTTGCTCGTGATGAGGTTTTAAACACTAAAAGCAATATTATTAATTGGATTAAAGCCCTTCAGAGTTCTTATGAAATAAGAAAGTCTGCTCGAATATTAGCCCAAGGTTTTAGAGATCAAAATTGTTTATTTTCAAAGTTTCGGATGACCATTGATATTCATCATAAAATTGTCAGTTTCACTGGGAATGTTCAAGTTCATAGCCAAGAGGAAACAACTAAGATTGCAAAGCAATATTTTTGTTTGCCATCTTTGAAAAATAATCAGTCACAGTTTTTCCAACAAGAAGTTAGATCCGGAAATCGAAGTACAGTAGCCGTTAATGCAGATGCAGCGACTAGCTCATCAGGCAGTGGTGTAAAACAGCTTATTCAAAAATTTTCGACTAAATGAGAGGGGGCGTTCCATTGCTTATAAACATCAACATTCATTTTATTGAGTCTATCCAAGAACAAGGGATTCAAACAGTAAGTCAGCGATGGATAGCAGCTGAGGGTAGAAAAACGATTAGTGCAGAACAGACTGCTACAACAATCCAACCACTATCTATCTCTGCGTTGATGGAAAGCATTTTGTGCCTATTTTACCAAAGGTACGATATGAAGCAGCTTTTCAACAATGTTTAGATAATAGAATTAGGTTTTGTATAGAAAAAACATACTTCGTGATTTTTTCGTGGTGCACCAAGAAGCGGATAAATTTCAGTCGGTGAAAATCCGATCAATGTAAAGATTAGCCATCAGCATAGAACCGGACTTTACATTGGAGGCGGTGACACATTCAGTGAAGCTAAAGGAAGGGATGTATCAGGCTGGAGCGAGAGCTTATGTGTGGAGCTCCGAAATAAGTCTAAATTTGTGGAGGTTGACGTTGTCACGAAAACGGAAAACAACACAAAAGCTAACGAAATGGCGAGTTAGCATTTGCTCTACCGGAGTCTAAGGCAACAGCATGATACAGAGTGAAATTTATTTGAACTTGGGAGATCTACTGAATTCTTTCACAGAGAAAAGTGAGAGTATTTTCAAACAAGTCAGAAAAGACAAGGATGAAAAGAAGATTTAGTAGAAGTCATACTGACTGATAGTACTTCGGGTATGGGAAAGCCATATACATGGGGAAGCGGTCAGCAATGAAGAGGCAAATTGAGGAAACTGTTAGTTAGACACACAGAGGTTAGGAAAACTGATGAAGGAAAAACTCAATTTGATAACTGAAAAGGCGATACGAGATAAACGATTAAAGTTTACTTCGTTGATACATCATATTAATGAAGAAAATCTCGTAGAATGTTATTAAGAACTCAAACGCGATAAAGTGTGTGGAATTGATAATGTTACAGTGGAAGAATACGGTCGTAATCTCAAGGGAAATATCGGCGCTCTATTGGAACGTTTGAAAACGAAACGTTATCGTCCACAACTGGTGAAAAGGATATATATTCCAAAGCCGGGAAAAGTGGATGAGAAGCGCGGAATAGGATTACCAACAGTAGAGGATAAATTAGTGCAATTGATGGTAAAGAAATTACTCGAGGCCATCTTTGAAACTGATTTTATGGATAACTCCTATGGGTTCCGTCCGAATCGAAATTGTTTGCAAGCAATCGATCGACTAGATAAAGAAGTAATGAGTAAACCGGTTAATTTTATTGTCGAGGTAGATATCCGGAAATTTTTTGATACACTGAGCCATTATTGGATGCAACGCTGTTTGAAAGAACGTGTATCTGATCCGAATTTATTGTGGTTAGTACGCCGAATTTTAAAAGCAGGTGTTATTGAAGATGGTCAGTATCACGCAAACCAACGAGGTACAATACAAGGCGGAAATTTAAGTCCGTTACTCGCAAATATTTATTTGCATTATGTCTTAGATTTGTGGTTTGAAAAGAAAATTAAACCACAGGCGAAAGGCTATATGCAGCTAATTAAATACTGTGACGATTTTGTAGTGTGCTGCGAAAGTGAGCGAGATGCGCAAGAATTTCTGAAGCAATTAGAAGAAAGATTTAGCAGATTTGGTTTAAGTCTTTCAGCTGATAAAACCAAGATAATAAAGTTTGGTCGAAGAGTTTGGAATCAGTGGAAGAAGGGAGGAGAAAAACCACCAACATTTAACTTTCTTGGTTTTAGGCATTATTGTGCGACGAGCCGACGCGGATATTTCATTATGGGTCACAAGACCTCAAAGGAAAATCTGTGCCGTAAGTTACAAGAAATTAAGGAATGGATAAAGAAGGTGCGTAATTTCTTACCCTTAAAAGATTGGTGGCTGGTTTTAAAAGCTAAACTGATAGGACATTACAATTACTTCGGGATCAGTGGAAATATAAGATGTTTGCAAAAATTCTATTATCGGGTAAGAAACATGGTGTTCAAGTGGATCAATCGACGAAGTCAGCGGAAAAGTATGACTTGGGAGATTTTTCAGCAATATTTGCAATGGAATCCATTACCTGCACCAAGAATCTATCACTCGATGTATACATTGACGCCGAAACGGGGAATGATTCATTGAGGAACCTTGTGCCGGAAAACGGCTCGCAGGGGTCTATAGGGGGACACTAGCAATGAAACAAGATTATGAAGTAAGAGCGGTGTCTCTACCATCTAATGAGTGATGCCTTATTATGCTTAATGCTGTATTTGCAATGGTACTCCAGCCTGTAAAAGTTAATGAAAATCAAAGGGTTAAATGTAAATGTATGGACTCATAATCCCTTGGTCCTAGGTTTAAGTTCTGATGGTCAAGCAAGAAATTCAATTAGTTACATGCTAATACATCTAATGACCAAAATTCTCTTGTATGACTTTTGCCCCATTCAAAGTGATAATTGACCTATGAATTGTATTATTGAATTTTTGTTATGGGCTACTTCTGACAATTATTATTAAGGATCTTGGCCTCGGTTCCTGTTCAGATTGCGTTAATATTTTATCTTGACACCCATAACGTTTCAGGTTACACTTATTTTTATATGGGGAAATAAGATAATGATAAAAACTTTTGCTCATAAGGAAATAAAAAGATTTTATACAAATGGTAAATCTTCTGGTTTGCACCAAGAACACCTTAAACGTTTACGGTTAATTTTAGCCCGACTTGATGCGATTAAAAAGCCAGAAGATATGAATTTACCAGGATTTGATTTTCACCCATTAACAGGTAAGTTTAAAGAATATTACGCAGTTAGCGTAAATAAAAATTGGCGAATAATTTTTAAATTTGATGGTATGGATGTTACTGATGTTGATTACTTAGATTATCATTAAGGAGACAAAATGATGATGCACAATCCACCACATCCCGGCGAGTTTATTAGGGAAATCTGCTTAGAACCATTAGAATTATCAGTAACGCAAGCTGCTCAGTCTTTAGGCGTGAGTCGCAAGGCGTTATCTGAATTGCTTAATGGCAAAACAGGGATTAGTCCTGAAATGGCTTTACGCTTGGCAATTGCTTTTGATACCACGCCAGAAAGTTGGTTGACGCAACAAATGCACTATGATTTATGGAAGTCTAAGCAAACGAAAAAACACTTAAAAGTTCGACATATTTGGACAGCAGCGCACGCACACTAGTTTTTAATCAATTATGGTTTTTGTCACAGGAAAGTGCCAAAATGGATGTTGAAAGGTGTGAAGACATGATTATAATTTTGGCGGCCGGATAGTGCGTTGGATTACTCTACACCGGTTGGGTTTGCAGCAAAATATGCTACTTGTAATAACTGAATTTTTATACTTTTGCTCGGTGGTATTTTTTAGATGGCCTCACCTGCACTACCCCCGATAACCAAAGCATTTTGTACCGATATTGCCGAAGGGTGCTACTTAAAGTCATTTCTCAAGCAAGATTTTAATTTTAAAATTTAGATAGGAAAAATGCAGAAAGCAAATACATCTGCGTGATTTTTGCGCGACTGAGTTATGCTTCGTGCTGCTTTATTAGGCAAATTGCAATGGGCGCCATAATAAATTATACTATAAAAACAATTGGTTAAATATTTAGCTTATGCTTTGTAATCAGTAGGTCCCCAGTTCGAGTCCGGGTGCCAGCACCAATAAAATAAATGAAACAGTTACCATTAGTTACTAACTTCAAATCAAATTGTAACGATTCTGTAACGTTGACTTTTTCAGCAGCATGATGCAAATGGTCACTGCTTAAATGTGTATAACGCAGTACCATCTCAAAACAGAACCATTCGCCAAGCTGTTGCAGCTCCTGTAACGATGTACCATTTTGAACATCCAACTGGCACATGTATGTCGCAAATCATGGACCGAAAGTTTTTTATACCGTAAATCTGCTTTTATTTGGTCGTGATACCGCGGTGGTTTATAATTGTTAGTAATAAAGTAGAGCTGTATATGTAGACTATATCTAGTATTTTTCTATCAAAGTTATCGGTTCTACAAAGCGATTTTTAGCAAAATCGGATGGAGCGATATAGCCTGATGAATAATCGAAATTAATGCCCACTGATTCATAGCAGTGATATGCGTATTCTGAACAAATATATGCATTATTCTTATCCAGAAGATCGCTTTCTTGATTTAAACTAAGATTTGCAAAACTGATGCGAGCCACGATACGCAATATTTGGTCTGTATCATATGGATAACCCAAAAGATCAACAGCATTTTTTGAAAGATTTTTGATGTTATTTAAATCAAATTTTGAATGTCTTGCAATTAATAAATCGCCAGCATATCCTTTGCCGCTTCCATTGTAATTCCGAACATAATTGCTTAAGGGCACGGCACGTACACCCACTGATTCGACACTTTCTAAAACCATAATTCTATCTATCACATCTAGACGGAGTATAAATGCTACATGACTCCAAATACTCCCAGTTGCTAATTGTATCATTTTAGCAAACACGGATTGACCTGAGCAAAGCAGCAAATCTCCGGATTGAATTAATTTGCGAGCATTTTCATAAATATTTGCATTGATAGTTGGCAACGAATCAATTGGAATTGTCATTTTCTTTTTCCTTCATTTATTAATTTTTTTTATTTTATCCCAATCACTAAAATATTTAAATAAAATAGTTACAAATACAAGCTAACTACATGATAAGTTTTAAAAAATATAATTATTACAAGATCAATAAGTAACGTATATAATTCCCTTCGTTCATTATGTAGGTAAGTTAAGGATAATAATTTGAATCAAACAAATAATGATGTAAATGACAATAAAGGATCTAACGCAATACAACCACCTGCAATATCTTTACCTAAAGGTGGTGGTGCAATTCACGGGATAGGGGAAAAATTTGCTACTAACCCTGTTACTGGTACTGGTTCATTGAATGTTCCTATTTTTACTTCAGCAAGTCGTGCGAACTTTTACCCCAAACTTTCATTATCTTATGATTCCGGTTCAGGTAACGGCTGCTTTGGATTCGGCTGGAATTTATCGATTCCCAAGATTACACGCAAAACAGATAAAGGCTTGCCACAATATAACGACGATGAAGAGTCTGATGTATTTATTTTATCAGATGCTGAAGATTTAGTACCCATTAGCGAAAATAAAAACAGTTTTACCCCACCAGTAGGTTACTTAATAAAATATTATCGACCGAGAATAGAAGGACTTTTTGCACGTATTGAATATTGGTTGCATCAAAGTGGCGAAACACATTGGCGAGTGATTACAAAGGACAATCAAACATATATTTATGGCGACAACCAAATAAGTCGTATTGCTGATCCGAATAATGATAAAAAAGTATTCAGTTGGTTGCTTTCCCGCACCTATGATGACAAAGGCAATTTGATTATTTACCAATATAAAAGTGAAAATAGCGAAAATATACCTTTTGTCTTACATGAGTTGAATCGTCACGTTACGGCAAATCGTTATTTAAAACGAATTCTTTACGGTTTTGATAAGCCCTATTTCCCAAACATCAATGCAACTTTGCCCAGTGCTTGTTATTTTCAAGTTGTTTTTGATTACGGTGAACATGATATTGCTAGTTTACAAGCAGCAAATGAGAATCATTCTTGGTGCCTACGCTCAGATCCATTTTCCAGTTATCGCGCTGGTTTTGAAATACGCACACTACGATGCTGCAAACGCGTATTGATGTTTCATCAATTTCCAGAATTAGGCGCAGAACCATATTTAGTACGTTCTACTGATTTTACCTATGACGAAGAAAGCAATTTATCAGCCAATAAAAGTGTAATCGCCTCCTTTATTACGGCGATTACACAGTTTGGTTATCTTAAACAAGGCGATGGCTATATTAAAAAATCTTTTCCACCATTGGAATTTCAATATAGCCAAGCAGAAATTAATGAAGAAGTGCATGAGCTTGAGCCAGATAACTTGCGGGATCTATCGTGTGGAATCAGTGCGCAAAACCATCAATGGGTAGATTTAGACAGCGAGGGATTATC
>CAYSGV010000107.1:0-8753 GCA_964430685.1 uncultured Gammaproteobacteria bacterium | reverse complement strand
CATTTTGCAAGATAATCAATTCATCTAAAGCATTTTCCCAAGCTGGTACATACTGGCCCATTCTATTTAAAGAATAGTTGACTGTGTCTAATCGATGCAACAGTACTAAATCTAATGGTCTACGTCTTAGAATAAATGTACATCGATTCACTGCGCTACGTATTTCTTCACGGCTTTGTTTAAACTGATTTTCTCCATGCGTTGCTGCGTAATGAATGCCAACTTTCACAGCTAAAAAATATTGCTGGTTCGTTTGTCTTAGTGCATTGGCTAGGGCAGTCAAATGTTCCACACCATACATGTCAGAAGTAGCAAAAAAATTTATTCCTTCAGCTAATGCTACGCTGACTGCTGTGGGATCTATAATTCGTAAAGCGCCAAAGCCAATGCTTGATAATTTGCCCATTCTTGTCTCAACGGACTTCAATGTCTGAATTGTTTCGACTGAAGTTTGCATTTTGCTTCTCCAATTTATGTACCAGGGGTTTTGGGTTGAGCACTTATAGGAGTCTGCAGGTTGGGTTGCAACGCACCTATCGCTAAAATTTGTTGAATGTTTAATAAAAACTCCGCAGCTGTTATACAATTTGGATCGGCTAAGATTTGTGTTGTAGTAAATAATTTTTTAAATAATATTCTAAGTAAATCATCCAATAATTTTACATCAGTAGTATTATTTCCAGTCATTTGTGCAGCTTTGACGAGGGCTTGTCTAATTCCATTTGTATACTCAGCCGGTTGATTGGCTAACTGTGTCTTTTGAACTGCATCCATTATTGTAGAGTTGATGGCACCATTTTTAAATGAACTTATTAACTGTTGACAATAGGCAACTTGCATCGATGTTTGTTCAGGCAGCGCCGTCGGCATGGCTTTTTTCGGAGCTTGCAAAAATAACGTTGGAGCTGCCGACGATAACGATGCAGCCGCTGGCGGAGGTAATAATGGCGACACATTAGATGATTGAGAATGCGCTCTATTTTCAAGCAATGCATCAAACATTTCGTCAATTTCATGCTTACTAATAATTTCATCTATATTCTTACTTGCTTTTACAGTAGCATCCGCTTCAAGTGAATAATAACCCTGTGAGGGGTGATAGCCTAAGTATAGCGTGTTCAACGGTTTCCTGAGACGCACAATACCCAGTTGATCATTGTTGCTACGTTCATTGATAATCACAATATTTACACTATATAATCGCGCAATAACCTGCACAACTAAAAACGATACTTCTGCTTTTGGATTGGCAGCATGTATATTGATTTGATCAATAAACGCATCCACCGGCAAATCCATATAGATTTGATAGACATCCAAACAATCGAGTAGATGCTCGGTAATTCGTTCACAGACCGTGTTCACTTGTGTATCAGGCGCAGCGAGTTTATGTAACATAAGTTGGTTATGTACATTAATATAAAAGTCACCTTTTGCCTGGGACACATTCCGACATACCAAACCATAGGTCTGAGCCTGTACGGCAATATATTGACCAGACACACTAGCTGGCAAGCTATCTGTAAGACGCCCTAATCCACTTGCTGCAGCTGGAGGACTTGCTGCGAGGCTTCTACTCACAGTGCTGTGGCTATTCACACTAGACGGAAGACTGCTTGCTGGAATACTCGGAGCTGTCCCCCCTGTCGGCGACGGACTGCTGCTCGCGACAAACGGCTCACTTGAACTGTGCGTCGGTTTACCATCTGTTCTGCCGGCGCTTCTTGACGCAATGCTGCGCCCAGTAAATGTTCGGCTAGAGCTAGTGCCGCCACCTTGCCGCATTCGTTGCTGTTGCTGTCGACTAATTTCACCAATAATTGCTGAGAGTAATATACGGCCAGTCAGATTGCCTCTGAGTGTTGCGGTGTGTTTTTCAAATTCCACAAAATGTATGTTTTCTAGCGCTTCCAGATCGGTGATTACACTTAAATGCTGATAGCATTTAAGCTTTAAGTAATATGCAAAAGAGATTGCATCAACTTCCAAATCACCATTTTGAAATAGATCTTTGTGAAGATCGTCAGCAATAATCAATTTATCCTGTTCACGTATGGCAACAATTGGATTCTGTTGTTGGCCCAAACGAATAATCTCTTCTAATCGAGGTACCGTAACATCATATTCGCCACGAGCGTATAAGAATAATGTATATTCAACGAAACCGTTTATATCAACAAATTTTGTCGCTTCAGTTTCATATATTTTTGCTGCACGGGAATAATCACCGATATAACAATAACATTTAGCCAAGAGAAGCAGGCTGCCAGCGGAAGCACCATCTATGGGCAAACGCGCTAAATAATCTATCGCTTGTTGATATTGACGATTTTGATAAGATTGCTCAGCCAATGCCAGCAATGCATTAGCATGTTCTAGTGGCGTCAGTGGAATGCGCATTCTTTTTATATCGATTATTTGTTGTGCCATTCCTTGTTGCATCTTACTCGCATTTTGATCACGTAGTGTTTTTTCTGCCTGTTCATACAGTATCGCATAGTCTGACTCATTAATTTCATTCAAATAGAATTTTGCGATCAATTTTCCAGGCACGTGATTAACACTGTCAAATCGCATATATGCTTTACTAAACATAACGATTGCTCGCGACAAATCACCTAATAATCGTTGTTGGCAGCCAATTGCATTAAATAGGTCAATAACCCAATATAATTTTTCGGAATCGACTGCGGATTTATTTTTTTGTGCGGCAACAAACGCAGCTTCATAGCACCCCAATGCACCTCTATGATCACCTTGTTTATCTAACCATAGAGCACGAGAGCGGTGAATTCTTGCTATAATAAAGCAATTTGTTTCCACGTTATTGCTATCATTAGTAAACATTCTCAGCGCATTGTCATAATGCTCCATCAGTTCTGCATACTGCTCTTCATTGT
The DNA here is from genome assembly GCA_964430685.1 of uncultured Gammaproteobacteria bacterium. Taxonomy (GTDB): domain Bacteria; phylum Pseudomonadota; class Gammaproteobacteria; order CAYSGV01; family CAYSGV01; genus CAYSGV01. Next base: position 5,853 of record CAYSGV010000107.1, on the reverse strand, counting down.
GCGTTTCACTTGATTGTTTGGCAGTCTGTTTAAGCTTACTGAGTTTGTTAAAACACTTATCGACCAGTAAAAGCGCTTGTTTGAGATTCTTTCGTTTGACTTGCTCGGTAATTTCTTTACAGGCTGTTTCCAAATGGGCTTTATTCTGTTCAAGAAGTATTGTTGTTTGTACGGACGCATCGAGCGTTTTGCTGCGTAAATCTTTGTGCTGATAAGTATTATCTTTTTCGCATATTTTCTGAACTGCAACACGCATCTTTTCCACGCATTCGACATATAACGGTAAAAAATCTTTTACTGCATTTGGATTTGGATCAGACATACCCACACACGCGTGCATTAAGACTATTTCTTCTTTTTTAGCTAAACCCAATCCACCGCCGGCAAGATCTTTACCGAGCACAGATGATTGCAACAGCAATTCGTACAATTGTAGGAGCACAAATGGATCTTTTGGTAGGCCATCTAATAATGGCGAATATAAATAAAGTCGATCTGAATTTGGTTCATAGGTCATATGTAAGGAAAATTCATCATCGATACCCAAAATACAAGTATTATTTTCATCGAATTCTAAGCCCATCAAGCCTAAGGTTTGCCCTACAGTCTCTAAGTTTCTTATTGCGATAGCAAATGACATAATGCCTCCTATGATTTCTTTATTACTGCTTACATTTTAGGGGTTACACCCGTAGGTTCAATATCATAAATCTTGTCAACTGCACACTGATCAGCGAATTTTTGGTATAATGGATGTTTTGGATTCAATTTGATTGCTAGTGCAATATATTTCTGCGCATTATCAACGTCACCTAAATTGTAATAAATGCGAGCAAAATAATAATACGTTGTTGCATCTTTTGGATTTTGAACAATTGCTTGCTTAAAAAATCCTTCGAAAGCTTGTTTATTACCTTCATGGGCTGCATGGAATCCTCTAGCCATTAATATCGAAGTATTATTTGGACTATAACGTTCTAATTCTTTGGCCAATGCTAAAATGATTTCTTTTCCTTTGCTTAATTCCATGTATGCAGCTATCTTATTACTCAATATTGATTGCAATGTTGTTGGTGTATTATGTGTGGTCAGCGCTTGCTCATACCATTTTAGCGCCTCCATTGGGTTTTCCTGAGCCATGAAAATGACACCCTGTAAGTTAGCTAGCCAACCTTTATAATCTGGCTCTTTGTGTTTATTCATTAAATCCGTCAGCTGTGATTGCGCTTCGGCTAAATTACCACGTAAGCCCAGCACATAAACACGGAATCCGGCAACATCAATATTATCCGGTTCAAGCAGTAATGCATAATCTAAATTATCCAACGCGTTATCATAATCACCGCGGTCGGCCATTAATAGTGCTAACCTACCATAAAGCGATGCACGTTCATGCGTTTTTGAAAGCGCCAACTGGTAGTTTTGAATGGCATTATCATCATCCCCAATTTTGTGTAAAGCGGTAGCTTTTATATCAAAAGCATAAACATTATTTGGGTCAAGAAGAATAACACGGTCCAAGAATTTGATTGCAAGCTGCACGTGACCCATTTGCATAAAAGTAGATGCTAAGCGCACCAGCGCAGCTGTATTGTATGGACAAAGTTTAATGGCAACTTCAAGATCGGCAACAATCGCCAGTCCATAATATTCTTCTTTCTTTTCTGCCTGCTTCAGTTCACATTTAACCAAACATTCTATCGAAAGTCGTAACTGTTCCGGCATAACCACGGTGTATGGTAATTCAAGCAAATAGTTATACTTCTCTGCCGTAACCGCAGTGTATGGTAATTTAAGCGAATCGCTATCATTTTTCGCGAAAAATAAACTTTGTGGGTGGCTTTTCGCTTCGTACAGACGTCCAGGTGGCAGCAACTGTGTTAAATTTTTATCCGGCCGTAGTAATGGAGCTAAATAGTCTAGCAACTTAACCACAATGGCATCATATATCTTTTGTGAGTGCGCTTCTGCTTTTAATTGTCTATGTATCGCATGAAATAACAGATCTAAACAGCTAAATGGAATAGCATCTAATATTTTTTGGTCGAGCATTTGCGCTATAGATTCAGTATAGCCAGCATAGATGGCAAAATTTATGCGCCGCATATACAACACTTGGGTCGTTAAAACCTGAATATCAGTAAAATGTTCCAAAGACATCGGTGGAATAAATTTATCATTATCATAGCAAACATTTAGTGTACCATCACTGGCAAAGTAAGCGATCATCGCTTCACGTGAAACTTTGTATAGTAAGATTCTTAACCAAAGCCTACGCAACTCATCATTAGCGATTAAATCGATGTCCTTACGTAATGCGGCAATGTCTTGTAAATTAAGAGTCCAGAGCAAAGCAAATAAATAATTGGGTACGTGCTCATATAAATAGTGGAGTACTTGCTTGCAATTTGAACGCTTAAGCTGATTCGTGATAACAGCATTAATAATCGCAACGTTACGTTTGTTATGCAGTTGCGATTGACGCATTGACAAAAGCACTGTTAACTCAGCAATCGTTATATCTTCTTCAGCTAATACAGATGAGACATGATGTTTTAGAACAAAATTTTCTTTTACAGCAAATATCGTTGGTAAAACGTCTGCAAATTTATCTATTTGCTTTGCAATTTTAAGTATTGCGCACATTTGTTTTTCATCAAACTTTTTCTTATGTATGCACGACAAAAGGTAATCAACCACTTGCTCTACGGTTACTTCAAATTTAAAATAAGCGACAAATGCGCGAACCAGCCAAAATTCAAGGGTGATCGAATGTTGTTGTAGTGTTTGCATAAAATCATCCACTGCGGCTTCTGAATATTGTATTTGACCTTTGGCTGCGACAAGAATTGCAACGATTTTTTCATTCAACGATGCTGTATTTTCAATTAACAGTATCGTGTTAATAATATTACTTTTACCTTGTCTCCCTTCTCTAAGTAAGTAAAGCAAACGCTCGATAAATGTTTTGACGTGTTGGCCCAAATTAAATTTACAGGTGCAATAAACTTCTAACAGTTTAATTGCAGCAATGTTTAACTCTTCATTATGAGCAAGTAATGCTTTGATGATTTGCTGCGAAAGTTGATTGCAAAGAGAAGGCAAGCGCTTACCATGATCATTTTCAATGATAGAACTATTTCTATTCAATAACATTGCAAGCTCAGACAAAACAATTGCTCGATGATCCTCTGATTTGCTTATGATTAATTGAATAAACTCTTCAAGAACTTGGCTAAACAAATCAACATCTATATAGATTAAATTGGCCAATATTTGTTTCGCTACTTGAGCTAGCTTTATATTTTGTTTTCGTATGAAATTGCGCATGATGTTTACAATCATTCGTTGATATTGCATATCGCTGCTATCATACTGCGCCGATATTGTGTTTAATTTTGTTAAAATGAGGATTTGTATTGCTTCTGTTTGTTTTTGCTTCGTTTCTTCACGTCGGCACTTAACCAATTGTTTTTTAAATTCGGTAGTTTGTAATTCTCTTTGGCCAGTTAAAAAGTTGCTTTCTCTGGAAACGAGCACTTCGACAAGTCGATCGTCCGAATACTTATCCAGGTCGCCTACAACTGCGAGGAGCTTTTTACAATATTCATTATAATATGCTGACCGTGGGCGAGAATGCGTTTCAATTGGAGACGCAGGTGGTTGTGCTGCAATTTGTTCAAAAGAACCATGTGTTTTGAGAAAGACTTGAAATTCTTCTTTTATTTCAGCACGACTGTCATACTCATATCCCTGTATGGCTTCAATGAGTTGTTTGTCGATATATTTCGCTTTGCTTAAGGCACGGATGATATAGACAACTTCTCTTGTTTTACGATTGATTGTGATTTCATCATCATTTCTTTGCAATTTAGCACTCTTCAAACGTTCAACAAATAATGGTACCACTTGTTGGCTAAATGTGGACAATGCTTGAACGATTTTAGCTTTAATTGATTCATCATCGGCTGCTAATAATTCAAATAATCGATCAATTAATTTAGACTGACGTAAAAATCGTGGGCTACTTTCGAGCTGTTTTAACATTGCCTCGGTATATAATGTTGGATGCGTGATGTGGAATGCCATCAACTCCTTTAACATCGTTTCTAACTGAGCAACATTATCTTGCTCGCTTTTGTCTGACTGTAACGTAGTGATTGATGTTTGCCTGCGTGGGGCATCTCTTGGAACACTGCGATTTGATTCCTCCCAGATCCGAGAGTAAAGATAAACATCACCAAGCATCACTAGATCACGAGGTTCTGATTTGAGCAATTCGATATAGCGATGAATATATTCTCGTTTTTTCAAACATCCCGCAATAAATCCCCACACATACTCATAACGTGCATTGTATTTATATTTCTGAAACACTACCGCGAGGTTTGGGGGTAATTTTACTTTTTCAGTTTTCGGTGTGATTTTAAATAACTCTTTTAATTCTTTTGCCATATACCTTGCAGCAAAATATTCTTGCAAGATTAAATGAAAAAATGACCAATCATTTTTCAAATACCCAGCAGTATTAGTTGTTACTTGCTGCAAATAGCCAAGGCCAAATATTGTTTCTTGCAATAGCTCATCTATATTTGCATTCCCAACGTTTACCTTAGTTTTTTCTCTAATAAATTTTTTGAACTTTTTGTAAATATCTGTTATCGTTTCGGATCCAATATCCGTATCATCATAAAACATGGCTTCAAATGCAAGCATCTGAAAAAATTTTAATATGTCACGATAGGTAATGTTGATGTCATCAACAACATTTAATCCCAATATTGAATCTAAAGTATTTAGCGCAGGATTTAAAGCAGGCTTAGAACGACGTCGATATCCTAACAAATAGTAAAAGATAATTTGTTCGAATAGTTCAGTAACGGTGCCAAGATGGTTAAATTCTCGAGATTTTTTCGAATTAGCCCATATCGCGCAGATCAAACCCAAATATAGTGGTACTCGTGCAATGCTACGGATATTTGGTTTGTCTCGAGTATATTGAATTAATTTTTCTCCTTCCATGAGTTCTTTTTTTGCAAAATAAGCACGAATATAATTATCAATATTATCGTCTGTAAAACCAGTGATGTCTAAGTGACAATCCTTTACTTGATTGCGTAGCGCGCTATCTACCCCATACGGCCGACTGGTTACCACGACAGTCGCATTTTTCATTTTCTCATTTTCTAGAAGAAATTCACATAGATATTTTTTGACCAGTGCTGATCCTTCATCATAACCGTCGATCACAAACATGACCATATTAAAAAATGGTTCTACATGCTGACGCCAAAATTTATCTGCTGTTTGTCCATTTTGTTCTAGAATTGAATTGCCACAGGCTTTAATTAATAGCTTATAGAAGTCATCGCGATATATTCCCTCGCGAACTAGAGGATTGAGTTTTCTGACATTGATCCAAAGGACCCAAGAAAACTTTTGAGCATAAAAAGAAGTTTTATCGAAAATAGATTTAAATGTAATCAAATGAGATAGTGTCGATTTACCAATCCCACCTTCGCCAGTAAGCAAAATCTTTTTAGCTGGTTGTTCACCTTCTTCCACTAAAGTAATATTATCGGTCAATATGTATTTTCCAGTATTTCTTAGCAACTCATAACGGCGCAAGTGATAATCGCGACGCCAGAGAGCTGCCTGTGTTTTTTCATCAACTTCTTTTTTGCTCTGCTCCTTTTTAGATCGCACAATAGCCAAATTGATATAGATATCTTCAATGAGAAATTGCGTATCTTCTGTGGTATGACCAAAAATTTGAATATATTTGGGCATAACAAAGCCATTCTCAACTTCAAACCTTAATGCATATTTCTCACATGTTTCTGCGCATAACCT
>CAYSGV010000106.1:0-8768 GCA_964430685.1 uncultured Gammaproteobacteria bacterium | reverse complement strand
CGTGCTTGGTCAATATGATTAGAAGCTTTTTGATATAAAGAATATTTGTTTTTCCGAAATTGGGTTTTTGGTTGATACAGTCTTTACGGGAAGTTTATTTTTCATGGGAAATGTTCTTTTTACCTGTTTTTTGGATAAATAAGTCCAATAGTAACAACTATTGGACTCATGATGCTGGCCATAGGTCGACTGTAACCACTAATAACTATATTGACTTAGAGCTTTGAGATCTGTTATATATGTATATTCATATATATGAATATACATATATATGTTGGTATGTAATTTATCTAACTCCGTGCTAATAGGAGAAATATAATGAAAACCTTGGAGTATATTGATATAGTAGTTAATCCAGTCGTTGAGTTTGTATTACGTGTACTCGGTGCATTTGGGGCATGTTGGGGCACATTTTCTGCGGTAGAGGTGGTCCGTGAACAACTTTTTCATGGTTCAAAGGATGACAGCTTAATGAATAATCCAATTTACTCAAAAGTAGCTTTAGGTGTATCAGCCGCCGCCGCAGGGCTATCTACTTATGTACTCATACGAGAAAAGTTAGGTGCAGGCACATCTCGCTCTACTCACTCTATATCTACCGAATTAGACGACATCACTGTATCATTACCTTTATGTAGTTCAACATTGCGGCAGCGGTTACAACCGGCACCGGCTACAGATTTAGAAAGCCAAACAGGCGAGCAAGCCAGTGAACACGATAAAGATAGTCCAACAGAAGTTCTCTGTAGAAAAAAACCTACATAATAAAAGTAGATTCAGTATTTTAAAATTTGCAATTAAACCGTTATTAACTAACTTAAAGGAGTGAAATATGAAAGTATTATTTTTATGCACTGGGAATTCTTGTCGTTCACAAATAGCCGAAGGCTATGGTCATTATTTTGGTGAAAATTTTCTTGAAGTTAAATCTGCTGGTACTGAACCTCATGGCGTTAATCCAAGAGCTATTCAGACAATGAAAGAAGATGGTTTTGATATTTCAAAGCAACAATCAACCAAATTAACAGGCGAAATGCTGCAATGGGCAGATATTGTTATCACCTTATGTGGTGATGCTGATGAAAGATGTCCTATGCTGCCACCCGGAAAACAAAAAAGACATTGGCCATTTGAAGACCCTGCCAAAGCGACTGGAAGTGAAGCACAAATTGCAGCTAAGTTTCGTGAGATACGTGATGGAATTAAACACCGTGTACAAGATTTAGCTTTAGAATTTAAACCTGTTAGTCGGCTAACCTGTTAGATATTTTCATTCAATTTATAGACTGGCCATTACTATAAATGTAATGGCCAAAAGAACTATTTACAGCAACTGTTTGGCATTTTCACTTTAGATAGTAATTTCAAATCAGAACTGTAAGGTTTAATAATTTTAATAGTGTTTGCTGTATTTGCTATTACTTGTAATGCCCAAGCAGGTAAATCATCTTTAATACGATAATACATCCATATCCCTCTACGAGTGGCATTGACTATTTTATATTTACGCAATAAAGCTAAATGTCTCGATATTTTAGGCTGTATCATTTTTAAAGTATCTGTTAATTCACAAACACAAAGTTCGCCATTTAGGTGCAAAAGCACCAAACAACGTAATCGCGTTTCATCAGATAATAACGTAAAAAAATCTATTGGTTTTAGCATAGTTTAAGTTTCGTACCCTTTATCAAATCCGTAATATAAATAAATCAATATGTTACATTTTCTTTACAAGCTAATAAAAGTAGTTTGTTTATAGAAAAGAAAGATCAATGTTTTAAAAAAAATTCCCCAGCAATATAAGTGACATTAAAAATCCACTATATCCCAGGGAATCTCTTAAAACCAGCTCTTTTCTACTTTGTGGGACAACATCCAGAACCAGGTTTACAAGCAGAACCTGTTACTGGCGCAACAAACGCTGATGGACTATCTGGCGGCAGAGGTGTTTGCTTGGCGCTAGCGCTAAACATACCTGTCCCTACAGCTCCTGGTACTGAGGCACTAATATTATCCACTTGCGCCGATTTTTTTAACTCTAAGGTGGGTCGATAAGCTTCAATTGTTGCTGAAGCAACATACTTTTCAACGCCTGTACCAGGGGCCCATTCTTTAATGAATTCGCGGCTTGACTCTTTAACTTGAATGACCACATTTTCAAGACCTGCAGCCTTCAATGCGCGCTTAAGCTCTTCGATATCCATTGAACCTGCCATACAGCCACTTTGTAGCGTCAAATTACTTTTGATACTCTCTGGTAAAGGAGATGTCGCTACAATATCGGAAATAATAAAACGACCACCCGGCTTTAGAACCCTAGCTGCTTCTCTAAATACTTGTGGCTTATCCGTTGATAAGTTAACAACGCAGTTAGAGATAATGACATCTACTATTTCATTTTCCACTGGCAGATGTTCAATTTCCCCTAAGCGAAACTCAACATTTCTATAACCTCCTTTCTGAGCATTTAAGCGAGCTTTACTAATCATCTCTGAGGTCATGTCAACACCAATAACACGGCCCGTTTCCCCTACCTTGCGTGCTGCAAGGAAACAATCAAAACCGCCACCACTGCCTAAATCAAGTACCACTTCTCCGGCTTTTAATCCGGCAATTGCGGTAGGATTGCCGCAACCTAAACCCATATTAGCCCCGTCCGGAATATTGCTTAATTCTTCATCGGCATAGCCTAGTTGTTTCGAGTAATCAGCGCCTTTAGCTGGCGAAGTCCCACAACAACTTTGTGAAATCCCACAGTTTTCGCCTTTGTTATCAGCAACCGCAACCTTGGCATAAGTAGTTCGCACATTTTCTTTAATCTCTATTTCTTTCTCTAAATCCGTTTTAACTCGTTGAGCTTCTTGCACATTTTGCATAACAGGTCTCCTTCATCAGTATTAAAAACAAAATTTAAAATTCATCGCCCGGGCAGTGATATTATATACGATATTACATATATATGGTCAAGCATATATTATATCAGCATTAAGAACAGCTTAGCTCGTGCTACGAAATTTTTGGTTCCCTTATGCTGTTAGATTCATTTATATAGCAATTATCTTTTAGGTGGTGGGCTCGGTTGGGTACCATCAGCAATAATGGGTGTACTTGCTGGATTACTATGGCCGCTTGTAATGTTAGCTGTCTTATTGATAATCGTCTTAATTTTTCATTAGACATAAACAACATTATACGGTCAAAACAAGACCAATAGGAGACACTATTGGACTATTGGCGATTATCTATAATATTCTTTCTTGCTCTTTCAGTTAAACGATTAAGTTGGATTTGGGGCCTTATTCGTTGAACTGGTGGCAGTGGTTTTATCTATGCTTAGTAATGCTTGATTAGCAGGAGACAGTGGAGTCGAAATCAGTTTATCTTCTTCTTTTTGGCAAGCCTCTAAAAGTTTTTTTGATAAATCTTCATTAAAAGTCTTATTTGGGTGTAATGATTGAAAATGAATATCTACTTCGTTACCTAAAAAGAGCCTATGAGTTGCTCTTGGTCGCAGAATAGCTAAAGGCTTATCAGCATTACTTTTAATAATTACAAAATCTGCATTTAAAACTCGGGAAAGAACCATGATGACTTCGTGACCACCCCATACTTGCCCCGTAAATAACCCTGCTACAAATTTATCAATATCATTTATTACGCTCGAATAAAGATTTTGATTTTCTAGAATATGTTGGACAGTTATATCAATTAATTTAAACCAACTAATGTTTATTCCCAATCGTTTTAGTTGATCGACCACAGCGTGAAATAAACAACGACCATCACCCAACACATCAACACAGTCAAAACCCCATTTTTCAGTATTCCGCTTTAGCGCTTCTTTTAATTGTTCTCTTTGCCCTGCTGCTGTTTTGTTATTTCCCCAGCGAATTAAACTACTAAATAATATTTTCTTTATATTTTTCTTTTCCTTAAAAAAGGATGTCCAATTCGTATAGTTTGAATCATCCTGTTGTAACTTACAAAGTTCAGCAGCTTCATCAAGTAACATCTTCCCTTTATCATTATGTGACTGGGCTAACTCGCTTGCCTTCTTTGCATCTATATCTGTGACATCCTGAGCTGAGCGTTTAATTTTCAAAATCTTACTTTGTGGCCGCAACTGCTGTTCTAATTTTCTGAAAGTTTCTGCTAATGCTAAAAAGATTTCACCTCTTTCAATTATATATGCAGGTGTCTTAGGCGTAGTCGCAATCGCTAATTCAAACAGTTTAATTATTTGTTCAAAATCAGATATTTCATCCTGGATAGCCAGTAAAGAACGACCGTATGCTATTAGAACTTCATTCGTGATAATATGTCGTTCCGTATGTTGTAAGCCACAAGCCCCTTCGCCAACCCCAGTGATGGACATGTGCGCAACAACACGTGCTAAATCATCAGCAAGGTATTGATATAATATATATATATCACTTTGACTAGCAGAGCCTTTAAGAGAAGCAGCAAAATCTAATTTAGCTAATTCGCGCAGCGGGAATGCATGATTAAGATCGTTCTTAGCAAGATAACTTTCACTCATCTTAAAGTAAATCAGTCCTCGCAGGTTTAGTGCGTCTTGATTTTTGGTATCTTGCCTAAGTATTTCGCTTAATAGTTCCTCCGCTACTCCAAATTGCCGCATGCAAAAATAGGCCTTTGCTTCTTTATACAAAGATTGCAGCTGTAATAGTGATGTATCAATTTCTTGCAGTGGCTGACAAAGTATTCTGACTTGCCTAAATGCATGAGCTGCTGTTAAATAATCTTGTTCTGAAAACGCACTTTCCCCTTGCTTGATACTTTTTTCAATTTCTTGGTGTATTCGTTGACGTTCAGCAGTTTCTTGTTGATGCGCATAATCACGCTCTTCACGCAAACGATTGAATAAAGAATATACGGGTTGCGCTGCAATAGGACTAAGCAAAGGAATCCAAACTGATAAGTTATTTGGATTTAAACCTGTAAATGATGCAACTCTGTGACGAGCCAAAACAGCGACAATAAGCCCAGCAACCGAAAGGAATTCTGGTGTACGCGCAATATATAAAATGTTGAGCGCGAATCGTCCATAATAACTTCTAGGGGCCTCATTTTTCTTGTCCATATTTATAAATTCTCCAACATTATTAATTTAGCAAAGCCACACTTTAAGCCGTAACTTGAACAACAGGTAGACTAGTGTGTATTATATCAGCCTTACCTGTAACTTGTGTGCTCTATAACGCTTGGCGTACTGAATATTGATAAATAGGAATAAGTGTGCGTTGTTGCACAACCTCTTCTTGCTCGCTCGGGGATTGTAAGCCTGTGTCTGGGTATACTCTTCCTTGATAAACCGCTGCTAGACTATTATAGGAAGTTATTTCTCGAGTTGAATCTAATTCAGTCCACATCAATTGTTTAGTTGAATTCTGTAAACTGGAGATCTCTGTCATCGTTTGGAAATGTGCTTTGACAAGTCTTTTATATGGGAGAGCTGTGGCTTCACTTGTATGGTATTTCGTACGTTGCACGCAGTCTAACTCTACCCATGATAAATTTGCAACATGAGCACCAGTTTGCAATTGTTTGAAACTCGTCAATTGCGGCTGAAAATCCATGGCTGTTGGTAATTTAAACCCATCACCACCTAATCTCGTGAAATCTGGCAAAGGAATTTGTTGTAAGCGTAATTTATGTTTCGCTTCTGCTTTACCTGACCACCATTCATAAACTGACTGCATGGTTAAGGCAATGGTTGTGCCCATCAAACCCAAAACCATCTGCGATAAAGCTTTTTTAGAATTTTCAAGAACGTGGTTATCATGGCGTTTACTCGTTTTCTCTTTTAATAGCGTAAACCTATCGATCTGTTTCCGGGTATTTTCTTGCAGTTCATGAATTTTAGCTTTTAACTGATCTTTGACTGATTGACGTAAAGTATCAGCAGACTTAATTAATTTAAATTTTAACTCATTAATCTGTTCATCAGAAATCTGGTTTTTTAGATTGTCTAGCGCCGTTTTGAAATGACCTTCTTCATTAGAATAATGCTGTGTTAATGGCTCAATTCTTTGTTCAGCAAGCTTATCCCATTCAACAAGAATATCTTGTATCGTTTCTAGCGCCTTTAAATCATCGTCAAATGATTTATTGAAATTACTTGCAAATATTGAACGATTTGATTCAGTCATTTGTTCATGATTCTGATCGAAGTAAGTATTAAGCGTTTCTTCTCTTTCTTGATAGGTTTCTGTTGAAATTACTTTGACTAAATTTCCAAACGTTTTTGCTAATGTTTTATTTTCAAAAGATACTTGTGCACTTTTCTGCCAAGCATCAATCCTATCACCAATTTGTTTTGCATGGCTATCAATTGCGGCGCGTGTTTCTTTTATTGCACTTTCTGTTTGTTCGATAGCTTGTTCAACGCTCTTTTTGCCTTCGCTAACTTCTTTTATAGTCGTGTTATACAAAGTTGTAGCTGGTATGGTTAGATAATGACGTTGTCGTTGTAATAGTTTTGCTAGTGCATCTTGGTATGACTTTAATGCAAGGCATTTTAAATTCTGCAATTGTCTAATCGATGCCAGTTGTAAATGACCGCCTACATCTCCATTATTATTGCTCACTATACCTTCATAATCTTTAGCTGCTGATGAAAGTAAAGCTTCCTCGGTTTTCGTTAAAGTTTCTAATTCTTGTGCTAATACCTCTATATGGTTAGGTGTGGTTTTAGCTTCAGAAGAAGCTTCTGCCTCAGCTGCTGATGCTGCTTCAGCTGCCGCATTTTTGTATTGCTCAGCTACACCTACACGTTTTGTCCGTATCTCGAGTGCTTGTGCCAAATACGCTTTGCCACGTATATCCAAAAATTCATTGTCTTGAGGAAATTCTTTAATATTTGTTGAAGCTAATTCAATTGCCCGTTCTAAATTTTTTGCGTGTACATTTTTTAAGCAGACTATTTTATCGTATTGCTTTTTTATTTCTGGATTATTTGCTTGCCATGTTTTTGCTTCATCACATTTAGCTAGTCCCGCATCATACTGACCATCACGCGCATCTGCTCGGGCATTATGTAATAACGTATTAACATTACGAGCTCTACGGTAGCGTATTCCTATATAAAGACCGCCACCAGCTGCCACTATACCTGCGCCAATGACCACAACGTGACCATAAGGCATATTCCAAGCTGCTTCTGCTACGTCTTTCGCTTTTTCTACTACAGGCTGTACATATTCGCCAAGTTTTATAAGGCTATCTTTATGTTCAATACAAATAGGAATAACGCAAAGCACTGGTTGTGCAAAACTCGAAATGTCTTCTGCTAAATAATGATGTAACCCTACTGGTAGTCTTTCGCCCCTATCACGGCGATTCTGATAGTAGTTACTAATCATCCCAGCCGCTAAACTACCTGCAGCAAATCCAAATGAGACCACACTTTTATCAAAACCAGCAAGCGCTCCTGTATTTCTATATGCGCTGACTTGCGTATAGATAACAACAAGCGTTGCTTTACCGAAGTTCAGTTGAAAAAAATTATCCTCAAAAAATCTTGCACCTTTTACAACATTCGTCACGATTGGATTTTCAGATGAATAGAATTGATCGTATATAAAGGTTAAGGCTTGCATACATTTATAAAATCCATAAAAATAGATATCAAACTTTTCAAGCTTCCCTAATTTAGACCATGGCTTATGATAGATATCACTACCATGTAGTTTCGTCGTTACATATGATTTACCATAACTTAAAGCAACATCACTGCTTAGACGAGAGCTGCGAACAGCAAAATGAGTACCTTTTGCTAACCAACCATTGCCCAGATGATTTCCGCGCAGCAATTTGCTGGCAACATAAGCAAGCATATAGGCGCCCAATTCCCCTAAAAAAAGGGCCATCCGTTCATTTTCAAACGTTGAAATTTTCCTTAAAAATTCATTAGCTATGCGATATTCCGGATGTGTTGCGGGTATTTTACGAAAAAATCCTTTTGCTCTTGCGACCTCACCTAAACTTAAACAAGCATTACCACTACCTAGCAATGCAAAGGAATCTTTGGGATCAAGTGTTAAACATTGCCCAAAGAGCTCAAGCGCGTGTTGTGGATCAGTTGCTAACTTAAAATAACCTAAGCATCGACAAGCCGCAGCACATTTTGAATCTAAATTAACGGCTATTTCTAAATGTTCCACTACCACATCCATCTGTTTTTCACAGATAGCTACTCGTGCACGCGATAAATGTGCTTGGGCTAGAATCGATTTGTCTTCGGCATGATCAAAAATATATTGTATTTCTTCTTTAGCTGACGGGAACTTCCCTGCGTCAGTATATTTTTCGATTAAATTACCTCTAATCTTAAAATCATTTGGGTTTTCCTTCAAATGCTTCGATAGCCGTTCGCGAACCTGTTCTTGAAAAGTGGAATTACCAACTAATTCTTTAATTTCCTCGGCAACAAATAAAAGTCTATGTAAGTATTTTGTGTTGTTTGCATTTTCTTGTACTTGTTCCATTGCAACATTTTTAACTTCTTCAGCATAATGTGGCTTTTCTTCCTCAGAACCATTGTGGTACAAACGTAAACGCTGTTTGAACTGCTCATCTTCAAAAAAATATAATGGTCTTTCTTGGTTCGTTGTGCGCGCCATTTTAACTGCTGTATCCATTTCATGCATGGCAAGGGCAGCATTTTTAACTTCTTGTGTTAATGCATGGAGCGCATGAGTACTCGCTTTTTGCGGATAATTGTGCATTAACGTTAGAACAATGCT
>CAYSGV010000105.1:0-8797 GCA_964430685.1 uncultured Gammaproteobacteria bacterium | reverse complement strand
TCTTAATTGTCTATCACGGCTATTGTGGCTATTTGCGTAAACAATTTGCCGCGGACCATAATGTGCACAGTACGAAGTTTTATCGTTGCTTAAATGAGATCCCCGTTTTTACGCTGATTGCAGTGGTTCTCTTGGCAGTGATAAAGCCCTGGTAAAAAAATTAAAGCTCCATCATTTCAAAATCTTCTTTTTTAGCGCCACAATCAGGACATTCCCAGGTAGGTGAAATATCGTCCCAACGTGTACCGGCTGCTATGCCTTCTTCGGGCCAACCTATTTTTTCATCATAAATCCAGCCACAGACTAGACAGATATATTTTTTGTACTGCATAAACCTTAATGAACCTTTTTGACTAAAGGCAATATTTTACCATATTTTTGAAAAGTGGATGAATAGGATCATGCCAATTTTTTCGGTATGATAGGCGCATGGTCAATAAAGCAAACAAATTTAGTTTACAATAAACCAGGAAAAACGATGAATATCCTAGGACTTTCAGGTGCAGTGAGCCATGATTGCTCAGCTGCATTAATCAGCAATGGCAAATTGCTCAATGCTGCCGAAGAAGAGCGCTTTATTCGCGAAAAACATGCAAAAAATCGTTTACCCCTTACAGCCGCCCGCTGGTGTTTAAAGGATGCGGGGATGTCTGCGCGTGATCTGGATGCCGTTGCTTTTCCTTATGCCTCAGTTGGTTTATTAGAGCCTGCACGCTGGCACTATGCTTGCCGCTATTGGTATGCTCCCGATCGCGCGTTGGATGCGATATTGAATGGTAACCGGCGTTACCGACGCAATATGCGCCAATTGCAGCAACTGCTGCTTGAGTTAGGCGTCGATCCTGGGCGCACCAAAGTAGTGCCTGTCTTGCACCATCTTGCCCATGCCAGCAGTGCCTATCACTTTAGTGGCTTTACTGAGAAAACCGCCATTATTGGTATCGATGGTAAAGGTGAATATGCCACCACCTTTTTTGGCTATGGTGAAAACGGCAAAATTCATCGCATTAAAGAATTCTACGATCCAGATTCATTGGGTGGTTTTTATGGCGCCATGACACAGTATTTGGGTTTTGAAATGCTGGATGGTGAATTTAAAGTGATGGGCATGGCACCTTATGGTGATCCGAAGCGCTATGATTTAAGTCGTCTGATTACCAGCAAAAATGGTGATTTGTCTATTAATACTCAATATCTCAATACGGTGGGCTTACGCCGTTATAAACAAAATAATGAATCATATTTTTTCAGCAAAAAATTAATTGATTGGTTGGGACCGAAGCGAGAAGGTGATGAAATTGATGAACCTTATATCCATTATGCCGCAAGTGTGCAGCAAATACTCGAAGAAACTGTCTTACAATTAATTAATTATTATTTAGGAGACATCATTCGCGAAACCGGCAAAGTTTGTTTTGCTGGTGGTGTCGCACTCAATGTGAAACTCAATCAAAAAATAATTGCGCTACCCTTTGTTCAAGAGTTATTTGTGCAACCAGCGGCGAATGATGCAGGAACTGCAATTGGTGCCGCCAGTTTTGTGGCCAACGAACACGGTGAACAAATTGAAAAATTAGCGCATGTCTATTTAGGGCCACGATTTGATAACGATGCATGTATTGCAGCCTGCACCCAACATGCAACAAAACCTAAATGGCGTTTATTAGATAACACCATAGAGGAAGCGGCATCGATTTTATATGCTGGTCATCCACTTGCTTGGTTTCAAGGACGAATGGAATTTGGCCCGCGCGCATTAGGTAATCGCAGCATTTTAGGTGATCCCACCTGTAACGGAATTGCTGATCGAATTAATACACAAATTAAATATCGAGAACGTTGGCGTCCGTTTTGTCCAAGTATGCTTGATACCGTTGCGAATGAAATTTTACAAACAGATCACCCAGCACCGTATATGACCATTACCTTTAATGTTGCAGAAACTTGGAAAAAAAGAATCCCGGAAGTGGTGCATGAAGATGGTAGTGTGCGTGCACAAGTGGTGACGCCTGAAAGCAATCCACGTTATTATGAACTCATCAAAGCATTGGGCGCTAAAAATGGTTGCCCAGTTATTTTAAACACGTCACTGAATCGCCGTGGCGAGCCGATGGTGTGTAGTCCTACCGATGCGCTGAATATGTTTTTCGGTAGTGATTTACAATATTTAATTATGGAAGATGTCTTAGTCGAAAAATAGTAATGCTGCAGTATGACATTTTTAATCTAAACAAATTGTCCTTGTTCATGCGGTGATAAGCCAGGCGAGTAAGATACCGGAGCAGCGTAAGACGATTCACGCTGCGGTGCAACGTCAGCTGGAGCCGGGTCAAAGAATCGCAGTAATAATGGGTCAGTAATATCACGTTTAGCGTTTGCTAATTGTTGAATAGCATCTGCATTTGAGCGTTTTGCAAGCTTAGAATTTATATTATCCCATAAATGGATACCGAACATAATTGCTGCAGCTGGCAACACAATTATGGGTAACAAGGGTAATAAAAGAATAATGGCTAATGCTTTAGCGATTTGGTTATTGATTAAATCGCGGCCACAATAACGTGAAATAATAGATTCAGCAACTAAACTGGTGCCTGCGACCACATAAGCTATACTGCCATATAATGCGGCACTAGACATTGAACCAGCAATTGCTGGTATCATGAGTGGCAGTAATTTAAATATAAAAACGATCAGCAAATCGAATATTAATCCTACAAGCGCAAAAATAAATAATGTGCGGATCTGTCGCAAAATATCTCTAGTGTATTCGGCTTTATTGGTTCGATATCTATTTGCGGTTAATGCATTTAAAGCCGTTTTTAATTTGGTCACTTGCACTTCGAAAGAACCTTTAATATTACCATACTCCTCATGTAGGCTTGCCTGTTGAGCGAATGTTTGATCCAAATTCAATAAACGTGCGACAAGTGTTGCTAGGTCAGTATTATCCCAAAACAGATTATCAACAAAATTTGACATAACCAAATTAAGCATTTCATTATTTAAGGTTTTAACTTTAGTTAAATTAAGTTGTCGTGCTAATGCGTCTTGATGTTGAATGAGTGCAATGAGCGCCCTTAAATAAAAGGCTGCGTCTACAGTGCCGCCTGCTTGAATTCTTTGCCAATAAGCATTGAGTGTTTCTTGAAAAAATTTAAGCAAATAAAATTGATATTCAATCCAGCGATCATTTTCATCGCCTAAATCGGTCCAACGCTTAAATATATCTAAGTAACCGGCTTGCTCATCTAAGACAGCGTCAAGTTCGGCATTTAACTGTTCCATACTTGAATTGTTAATCGCATTAAATATGCGTTCAAGATAATTTTCATTTTTTTTAGATTTGAAATTCTGCTTTTCAGGTAGGTGAAATTTTTGCAATTCATCATTGACGAGCCAGTGTTCGGTTTTTGCATAAATTTCTTTAAATTGTTCCCATACGCTTTCGGTACCATTTGCTGCTTGAGCTGTTGCATCAGCTTCTTCTGTAGCTAAAACACCATATTGTGCTTCAGTTTTTCTAATTCTTTCCACGTAACTTCTCTCTTTATATTTAGGTTGTAATTGTTATTGTTGGTACAGTTAAATGATTAAATGAAACCCTGGCATTTAGGATATTGATGTTGCCTTATTAAGACATCATAACGAACGGCGAATGAATAAGTCAAGCTTCGTATGGAAAATCAATCACTATTATGTTGATTGTCTAAATAGACTCTAGGCAAACGATCATTAAAACCACATAGAATTTCATAAGGGATGGTGTCACAGCGTTGCGCTATTTCTTCAAGCTTAATTTCTGCAGATCCACTTTTGCCGATGAGCGTAACTTCATCACCGACGTATGCCTCATTATTGCCTATATCTACCATCAGTTGATCCATACAAATTATCCCTGCAATCGGGTAGCGTTGGCCACGCACG
Organism: uncultured Gammaproteobacteria bacterium; assembly: GCA_964430685.1. Classification (GTDB taxonomy): domain Bacteria; phylum Pseudomonadota; class Gammaproteobacteria; order CAYSGV01; family CAYSGV01; genus CAYSGV01. The sequence continues at coordinate 4,870 of CAYSGV010000105.1, read as the reverse complement.
ATGACTGAGCCTTGATTGGATAACGCACGCCTAAAACCATCGCCATAGCCAACAGGAATGGTGATAATGCGCGATTGTTCTGCAGTAATATAAGTGTGACCGTAACTAATGCCCGTATGTTTTGGCACAACTTTAAAATAGGAAATTTTTGCTTTTAAAGTCAAACAGGGGGCAATACCGTCAATTTTTCTTTCTGCATTGGGGAAATAGCCAAAACTCAGCAAACCCGGGCGCACCATATCAAAAAGAGATTCAGGATAATTACAAATACTTGCAGAGCGAGAGAGATGACAGAGTATGGGTTTTTTGATCATATTCTGTATTTCATTACTGATATCTTTAAATGTTTGAATTTGTGTGATTGCAAATGAATCATGTGGTGCATCAGCTGTAGCCATATGTGAGTAAACGCCGACAATTTCAAGATGCTCGATATTGTTTAATTCATAAAATAAATTAAGTGCTGTTTGCGGGCGAACACCGGTCCGTTGCATGCCAGTGTCTATTTCTAAATGGATGTTACATTTTTTTTGTAATTCTTCACATTTTTGCGCAACCAAGCGCGCTTTATACACTGACGCAATCGAAAGTTCTAATTGATGTCTTAATAGTTCAGGTATTTGATCAGCATCAATAGCACCTAAGACTAATATGGGAATTTGAATGCCTGCATTGCGTAAGCGTGCGCCTTCTTGCAAACAAGAGACGGCTAAATAATCGACACCTGCTGTAACTGCAGCTTGCGCGATGGGTATGAGACCATGACCATAAGCATTCGCTTTAACAGGTAAACAAAATTTAGCCTGGCCAATTTCTTTGCGGATCAGTGCAATGTTTTTTTTAAACTGTGCAAGATCAATTTCAATCCAGGCGGGATGCTCAATGGTGTTGGTTAACATATCTTTTACACAACTTGGTTAAATAACTGCCAATTAATGAATACATGGCTCATAATAGCAGCTGCATACCCCAATGCAATGGCGCTACTCCATTTTAAATGACTAGAAAAGGTATATATATTTCTTGCTTGTCCCATTAATGCCACACCCGCTGCGGAACCAATGGATAGTAAACTACCACCAATCCCTACAGTCAAAGTGACCAATAACCACTGTCCAACAGACATTGGTGGCTGCATCGTTAAGACAGCATACATGACCGGTATATTATCTACGATTGCAGAGAGTATACCAATTATGGTGTTGGCAGGGAGCGCTTGCAATGGTTCGATAAGGGATGCGCCTAATTTAAGGTATAAATGATTGGAGACAATTTCTAAATAACCTAAAGTCGCCAGTCCACCAACACATAAGACAACACCATAAAAGAATAATAAAGTATCCCATTCGGCGCGTTGTAAGGTGCGAAAAATATCAAAGCTGGCAATTTCACTTAAATCAGGCCTAGAGATTTCATGGTTTTTACTTTCTTGTTTCGAGATGTAAAAACTAAGAATTTTAAGTAAGCCCAAACCTGTCATCATCCCAAGCATAGGTGGTAAATTTAAATATTGAAAAACTAAAACAGCAAGTGTAATGGTTAGCAGAAATAAAAAAATCATTCTTTTTGCGCCGACTTTCATGTTAATTGAGGCAACCAGTGTTGGTGGTGATTTTTTGGGTACAGCAAAATGCATACAGAGTGCTGGAATGACAAAACTGATCACTGCGGGAATAAATAAATAGAAAAACTTCGTAAACGGTAGTACACCCATTTGCCAAACCATCAGGGTCGTAATATCACCAAATGGGCTAAAGGTTCCGCCGGCATTCGCTGCAACCACTAAATTAATGCAAGCAAGATTAACAAATTTGGGTTGGTCACGACCTACGGCAAGCACTACTGCAGACATTAAAAGCGCCGTTGTTAAATTATCAGCAACTGCAGAAATAAAAAATGCCAAAATACCAGTTAGCCAAAATAATGTGCGGTAGTTAAATTGGTGGCGTACCAACCAAGCTTTGAGTGCCTGAAATACATCGCGTTCTTCCATGGCATTAATGTAAGTCATTGCCACCAATAAAAATAATAAAAGTTGTCCATATTCTGAAATATTATTGATAATCGCTTGCTGCACAAGTGGACTCACGTTCTGTTGTACACCAATGTACCCAACAATGATCCAAATTAGCCCAGCTGCTACGACCACCGGTTTTGATTTGCGCAAACCCGTATATTCTTCACTGATGACGAAGAGGTAGGCAATAATAAATATGCCTAAACAAATTAAACCCAATAGGCTACCAGTCATTTGCAGATGGTTGCTTGGCATGAAGTCGTTAGCCATGCTCACACTGGGTAGAAATACACTCATTAGCAATAAAACAATAGTAAGGGTTGTCTGAAACAAAGGAAACTCCTCATTTATAAACGCAATTTGTGAAAGTCGTCTTTCTTCGTAGGTCGGATAGAGGCCTCTTGGGCCGAAATCTGACAATTCAATCTATTATCGAAGAACTTGCAAAAGAGATCTATAGGTTTGTTGGAGATTACCATAGAGTATGCCAGTTTGAAGCAATGACAAAATTCACTATGACAGTAGAGAATGCTTGACATATACTTTTAGTGTAAATCGTGCGTCGTGCGAGGTCATCATGCGAACGAAATTAACTTTACGGTTGGAAAAGAAGCTTATTGAAAAAGCCCGAATATATTCGAACAAAGTAGGGAAATCAATGACTGAATAAGCATCCGATTATTTTACGTTCTTGAACCAGCAACAGCCAAATGCACCAATTGATTTATTGCCAACCACACGTTACGCTCGATTATCTTAAAGATGTGCTCACACGTTTATCCACACAGAGGATGTAACAAATAGATAAGATGCTGTCTTATTATTGGAAACACGATCAATCCGTATATATACTGAGTTAAAGTTTTTAGAGATTGACGTAGATTAAAGCCATGTATATTTTTTAGTATAATCAGTAGCTACGTCCTGCCTCACAAAAATAGTGTGTAAGTTCAAGAAAATAACTGCACGAGAAACATTTCAGTGTTGTCCAGTAGTGTGAGGGAATAGTAGGGCAGAACCTTGCGTCACTCTCAGTTGGGATTTTATAAGAGAAAATGGTTTGGCATTCATCGTTTCTTTAGTATTTTTTTAACAGATAAAAAAATGGAATTATAAAGAAGTCAAAGAAGTAAAACCGGTGTTACTACCGTTAATGCAATGGCAATAAAGTTGATAAAGAAGCGGTTCTAACTATTACCGCTGTTGTGGATACATCATGGAACAACTGGAACAAAGGTGGCAGCAACGGTGTTACTGAGGGAGCAAGGACCGAATGATTTTGTCCCACGCATTAACGTGCATGCAGAGTGTTTTTTAAAAAACGGAGAAAATAATGCAACTTAATCGAGAACAAGCTAACCAGGATTTATTAAATGCGGCAAGCGTTGGCAACTTAGCGAATGTTAAGGAAGCGCTTGAACGCCATGCAAATATTGAAGCGCGTACAACTGATGGAAACAACCGAACTGCAGTTCACATGGCAGCAGAGAATGGACATACTGAAGTATTAGCATTTTTGTTGTCAAAGGGTGCAAATGTTGAAGCTGGCTTCCAATCTAAAGACCAATGGACACCCTTGCATAGCGCTGTGGTTAATAGCCATCTTCCCGCCGTAAGCGTATTATTATCCTATGGCGCAAACATTGAACATCTACAAGGCGCACTGAGCCCACTTTGGACTGCACTCGTACATATCCCGTATTTTATTTATCCCCAAGCACATACCAATCCTACGCAAAGAGCAATTTGCACACAAAAAATATGCAAAACCATAGAGCTATTATTAGAATGGGGCGCAAATCCACAAGCTTTGCATGAAGGAAAAACACTCCTTTGGTGGGCAAAACATAATCAAGCACATCCAGCTCATCTTAATCGCTATGATGGCGAAGTGGTGGCTCAAACTATTCAAACATTCCATAAAAAAATACATAGCAAAAAAATGCTGGATTTGTTCTATGAAGCTGTAAAACAGCATGAACGCCAACCCACTGCACTGTCTATACAATTGGACAAGAATAGTGCCAATACTGAACAATGGAGTAGTTCAACTCATCAATTACAATTGCTGAAAATTCAGAGTTGGTTCGCTTTAGCTGAAGATTTTGGTGGATTAAGAACCACTATTCGACAGGCTGCATCGGAAGTGTTAATGGATATGCGCGACATGGCGCAAACTAATCAGGGTCATGTCAATCCAATGCAAATTGATATTGCTATCATCAGTAAAATTTGCAGCCAATTTAATTCGCCATCTTTACAATTTCATAGTGATTCAATAATCCGTTTTGCAAAGCATGCACAACATACAATGGCTGATTACGCACAACAAATGGTGCAATTAACTCAGGCACTACCCGATCAGAATGTCGTAAAAGAAAAAATCGTTTCATTTTCAACCAACTTAAAAGGAGCCAGCTTACCATTAGGTAATTTGACTGCAATAAATTTAACATCACAAATACCTAATGTAATAGGTAGAGTTGATGAAGTGGTCAAAAGCTTAAATCATTTAAAATCACTAAAACCTGAAGAATTAATCAACGTCAGTCGTTCTTTGTTAGCGGATGCCGCGGAATTTTCACTACGGCAATTTGATACTGGGGTTGGAAAATTAGAAAGTCTAATGCGGGATGCAAGCAGTGCTATATCATTAGATGGATTGCGTCTTGAATTTTCTAAGATGTTAGCCATTCCTCAAAATAATAGACAGAATATTTCGCTAACCACTATAAGCAATGGCCTTGAAATATGCAATCAAGTCATTGGAATGATAAATCCTAATGCTGCAAAATCTATGGCCATTCTGTCAACGGCTACTTTAAACATCACACAGCATGTAGTTAATTTTAG
>CAYSGV010000104.1:0-8918 GCA_964430685.1 uncultured Gammaproteobacteria bacterium | reverse complement strand
TAAATTTGCGAAGGATTCATCGTCGTAAAATGTTGCATTGCCGCCTAACGCAAGCAGAATCCGAAAAAGCATTTCGATTGGCTTGTATCATGTGTAAAGCAGAAACAATTTTTAAAAATAAACTATTGGCGCTGAACTGGTTGAACCGCTCACTACCGTGTCTGAAAGATTTAGCGCCCATCACTTTAGTGCAAAGTGAATTTGGCGCAAAAGAAATCGAAAAATTATTGAATCAAATTGAATATGGACTGGATGTTTAACCTAAATATTCGATAAACAATTACAAATAATTATGCAAGATCATATTTTTGCCGACGAATTTTATATGTGGTCGTGTCATTGTTGATTTTATCATCATACTCTTTATTATTTTTTTCGTCCTCCTCTTCTTCTTCTCTTTCATTTGGTTTTCTTTCATCACAAAGAGGACAGATAACCAATTCAGGAAGACTATGACTATGACACTTGTGGTTGTGGCAATGAATCGTAGAATGTTTGTCATAGAAGCGTGATGCTTTGCTTTCGGTTACGATGCCTAACCAAAGTATCAAAATAAGTAGAATTATTCTTAGTAGTGGCATATGTTGAAATATGTGCATGGAGCGCCCTCCAACGTTGCACTTCCTTCATTATTATAACCATACCACATATCAATAAATATTGATAATATACATGCAAAAATTAATAAATTTAAAGAATAACAATGAAAAATAATAGCATTCAATTTATTGCAGATATTATCTATATAGCTGATTAATATAATAAATTATGTGACTTCATGCAGAGATTAGCTACCCATTTGCTGTGTGAGTTGTAATACTTGTTTTTTGAGGTCTGCCATAGAAGAAATGATAAAAATGGTTTCCTGCATGCAAGTGGGATCGTAAGGGGTATTAATGACGCTTTCCAGTTCAAATGGCAGGCGCGTTACTTGATCACTATAGCAATATTCCATCTCGCCAAATGAAGAGAGTATGCCCGCTCCAAAAACTTTTAAATCATCGTTTTCTTTAATTAATCCAAATTCCATACTAAACCAATAAATGCGTTGCCAAGCAACCAGTTGATCATCATTGGCTTGTGCAACACCTTTACCAATGAGTTCGACTATATCAATAAAATCTTTGTCCATTAAAGTTGGAATGTGACCAATTGCATCATGAACAGCATCAGGTTCAGGTGTATATTCTGGATTCGCTGCATGACGAATAAATTGGGTAACTGGCATGCTACGTTGCGACAGATAGCTGAAAAATGTACGTGTGTGCAGTAACCCTTCCGCTGGGGTAATGGAAATTTTTTGTTCTTTTTGCAAGCGCAAATTTAAATCATGTAACTGTGGCATATAATCAGTAGGGAAATTAATTTTTTCTTTGCCTGTTAAATACAGCTGGCAAGCCTTTTGTTCATGAGCCGTTTTTAATTTATTGGAAATATAACGCCAAATTTCATGTTCAGTTGCTTCATATTCAACCAATGGTAGGCCTTTATTATTTAAACGATACTCACGTCCCAAGTTAAAAAAATATTTGCGACGATTGATGTAATGTAGGTCATTAATCCCTGGATGTTTGGGGTCCATGATCAATTCATTTGGATTTAAATCATCAATTACGTTTGTCATATAAAACCTACAAAATAGCTTCAAGATTGTTTATATCTTAATAGAATAACCTAGAATTCTTAAGATAATCTTAATGTATAGAATAAACAAGAGGTCAGGCTGTAATAAGAAGGGATTTTTGTAGTTAGCCTCGCTAGCGGTGTGCTGGATCGAGGCTAACTTAAGAATGATTAACGATGATAGTTTCTGTTAATCACTTTTGTGGAATGTCCAACCAGATGGCCATGACGATACGTTTCTGTATGTCGATAGAAATGGTAATGGCAATGGCCGGCATGGCATGTTCTTGTATGATAGACTTGCACATAATGACGTGCAGCTTCACTACTTGGTGCAAAGGCTAAGCCAAAACACAATGCCGATACCATCAAACCGGTCTTAATGAGACTTTTAGATGTATTCATGTTCATTTCTCCTTATTGAAGCAAATAAGCTTATGTTGCCTAAAAAATGGAGGATATATTTTCCCCCACACCTTCTGACACAAAAGCAGTGTAAAAGTTCAATAAATCGAAGTAAATACTTGATTTTTATAAAATTTTATTTGGTTTTGTAATTGTAGGTTAAATATTGCTACTTATTTTTTATGGAGCATATCCACTACCAGTAGCAATGCACCAAAAGTGATACTGACATCAGCAAAATTAAAAACAGTTGGCCAATGAAATTGATTATAAGCCATGGTGATGAAGTCAACGACATGTCCCATGGTTAAACGATCATATAAATTACCTAATGTGCCACCTACAATACACATTAAAGCCAGCTTTAATAAGAATTTTTTTTGTTCGGTTATTTTAACGAGCCACGAGATTAACCAGATACTAACACAGATGGCAATAATAATGAGAAACCATTTGCCTAGTTCACCTTTGTCGCCTAAGAACCCTAACGCAATGCCTGGATTATAAACAAGTATAAAAATGAATATGGGAAATGGTTGATGTGGAAAACCAAAATCCAAATAATTTAATGCCCAATGTTTGCTTGCTTGGTCGCCGACAAAAAGCCCAAATGCCAACATGAGCCAGCCTATATTTTTGTAAACAGGTGAAAAAAAATCTTTAGTCATCATCTTCATCATTTAGTTAATAAGTTAAGCAAAAAAACGTTGTTCTGCGACTCCTGCAATATTATTGAGGCAACGTGTGCACAATTGTGGATGTTCTTTATGTGTGCCGACTTCCGGAGTACGATGCCAACAGCGTATACATTTAGAATTAGTTGACGCTTGAATTGCAATAGCCACGCCGGGAATTTCACTGACACTTGTTGTTCCTGCTTGTTCCAGTGGTTTCACGCTTGTCTTTGAAGTAATCAATATAAAATGTAATTCGGGTTGCACAGCATTCAATATATTTTGCCAATTCTCTTGCGCATAAATGGTGATTTCTGCTTCAAGTCCTGCGCCTAATTTATTTTGATTGCGCAACTGTTCAATTTCTTTATTAACCGCATTACGCAATGTAATAATTTTTTCCCAATCAATGCTGTCTGCAGTGGGTTTAGCTGCAGCAAGTTTTTGTAATGGTTCAAACCATTGAGTGAGAAAAACAGAGTCAGCAGCTTTGGCAGGAATGTGTTGCCAAATTTCTTCTGCGGTGAAACTGGTAATGGGGGCTAACCAACGACACAAACCATGAATAATTTGATATAAGGCACTTTGCGCAGAACGTCGCGCAAAACTGTTTTCAGGAGTCGTGTAGAGGCGATCTTTAATGATGTCTAAATAAAAGCTACCTAAATCAATACTGCAAAATTGATGAATTTTTTGATAAATTAAATGAAACTGATATTGATTATATAGTTCTATAATTTCTTTTTGCACCTGAGCTGCTTTTATGACAATAAAACGATCCAGTGCAATCATTTTGTCAAGCGGAACCTGATGTTGTAAATGATTAAAGTCAGCCAAATTGGCGAGCAAGAAACGTGCTGTGTTGCGCATGCGTCTATAGATATCAGCTATGCGTTGCAAAATTTGATCCGATACGGCAATTTCGCCACGATAATCTGTTGCCGCAATCCATAGCCGCAAAATATCTGCGCCCAATGTTTTAATTACTTTTTCTGGAGCGATAACATTACCCAGCGATTTAGACATTTTGCGACCTTGTTCATCAACCGTAAATCCATGGGTGACTACTTGGCGATAAGGTGCTTGTCCTGAAAAAGCCACAGACGTAAGTAACGATGTATGAAACCAACCACGATGTTGATCCGATCCTTCAAGGTAGAGATCAGCCGGTACACGCAACTGTGGGTTTATTGCCAAAACACATGCATGTGAAGAACCGGAATCAAACCAAACATCTAAATTGTCCATGACAGTAACATAATCATTAAATAATTGTTCACCTGCGATTGACTTCAATTCTTTTCGCAATGTATTGACAGCAGCACGAATATTTTCCGGTAAAGAACTATTTGTTTGCTCCGTATTGATTTGATACCAAACTTCCATACCATGTTGTTCAATGGCATTAGCAATGCAATCCAGTAATTGTACCGTTTTGGGATGAAGTGATTGATCACGTTGGTGAATAAATAAAGCCAGTGGTGTGCCCCAGGTACGTTGCCGTGAAATACACCAATCTGGACGTTGCTCGATCATCGCTGTTAGTCGCGCTTCACCCCATTCGGGCTGCCAATTGACGGTTTTAATTGCATTCAGTGCATGAGCACGCAAATCTTTAGTCGTCATGCTGATAAACCATTGCGAGGTGGCCATAAAGATCAGTGGTTTTTTATGACGCCAGCAATGCGGATAACTGTGGTCAAGTGTTTCTAAATGCAATAAATGATGCTTTTCTTTTAAGACTTCAATAATGGCATCGTTTGCTTTCGTAATGAACAAGCCGCCGAAAATAGATGTTTCAGCAATAAATACACCGCTTGGCGAAATATAATTTTCATAAGTTAATTGGTTGGCGCGGCCAACGGCATAATCATCTGGCCCATGGGCAGGTGCGGTATGCACGGCACCGGTACCAGATTCTAGGGTGACGTGTTCACCCAAAACAATAGGCACCTGTTTTTCATAAAAGGGATGCTTAAGTGTAGTGCCGGCAAGCGCGTGACCCGGACAATGCCCCAATACTTCATATTGATCCCAGCCATAACGCGCGGTGCAATCATTGACGAGATCACTAGCAATGACTACACGCACTATACCGTGTGGGCTGTGGTGTTGCACGAGTGCATATTGAAATTCAGCATTGACGGCTACGGCAGCATTACCAGGCAGTGTCCATGGTGTTGTGGTCCAAATGACAACTGCGGTGTCCAGTGCAGCATCATGATTATCAATGACGGTTAGACCAAAAGTCTTTAATAGACTGGCTACATCGGTAACTGGAAAAGCCACATCGATTGCGGGTGAATTTTTATTAGCATATTCAACTTCGGCTTCAGCCAGTGCCGAGCCGCATTCAATACACCAATGGACCGGTTTTTTTCCTTGTTCAACATGGCCATTAGCAATGATTCGTGCCAGGGTGCGCACAATGTTGGCTTCATATTGAAAGTCCATGGTTTGATAGGGTTGGTACCAAGCGCCGAAAATGCCTAAACGGATGAATTCTTGGCGTTGAATCTCAATTTGCTCTTGTGCATATTGCCGACAAGCTTCACGAAAAACCCAGGGCGTCACTTGTTGGCCGGCTTTACCAATTTGTTTTTCTACATTTAATTCAATTGGTAAGCCATGACAATCCCATCCCGGTACATATGGACAAACATAACCGCTCAGGGTTTTACTTTTGATGATGATGTCTTTGAGAATTTTATTTACCGCGTGGCCGATATGGATGTGGCCATTTGCATACGGCGGTCCATCATGCAAAATAAATTTGGGTCGGCCAGCAGAATTTTTTTGCATTTTTTCATACAAATTCAGTTTGTTCCAGAATTCGAGCAGACCTGGCTCCCGTGCAGAGAGCTGTGCTTTCATTGGGAATTCGGTGGTCGGTAAATTAAGTGTTTTTTGATAATCCGTATTTTGTTCAACCATTAGGGCCTCTAAATATAGAAAGCTAAGTTTTTTCCAGGCTAATATAACGTGATCAGCGCCCAGAGAAAACTATATTTAGAGTTTTAGCTTATGCGCTATCCGACCGACGAAGAACCCATCATGATATTCCCTGGTGAAGATGTGTTCTCTCTAATTCCGTCATCCTCGTGCAAAGGCTGCACGAAATGGTTGAAAGAATGAGTGAACCGCTACAGCCGAAGACACGGGGATCCAGAAATTATCTTTCTTACAGTGCGCTATGACATCTCTTCACGTAACTAACGAATTTGTAAAGACTTTCACCGTTACACTATCCCCGTACATTCAACCGCAAAATTAAAAAATTAAAAATCAACTAGCAATTTAATATTGGCTTAAGAAATGAGGCGTAGAATCTATAACCGAAAGATAAATATAACCTTGATTACGTTAAATATTTTTAACAAAAACTCTTGTCACCGTAAATGAATAAGAGTATGTTGGGCTTAATAAGAAAGGGGTGGGGGGAAACAACAATGGCCAATCCTTTAACGTATGCGGATGTCGCGGCAGTTCGTCGCAGTTTATATAGCTCGTTAGCAGAATATGCTGACGGTGAAAATCCATTATATGTATTGTTCCGAGATGGAAAGTACGAAACCAATAATGATCTGGACTTTGGTAAAGCAGACCTTAGTCCACTCACTTCGTTTGCCAATAATACGCGTGAATTATTAAAGGGTTTAAATTTCACTGGAATTATTGCAGAACACGAGAAATTAGTCGACGTAATTGATGAGCATGCGCCGAAATTACTGCATCGAGAATACCGTCAAGTACTTCCAGAAAACTTGCCAGAATTTGCCCACAATCCCAATGCTGTCATTAATACGGGAAAAGCACGTGATGCATATTTAACTAGATTGGTGGAAGAAGGCAAGATTAGCAAGGAAGTTGTAGAAAAAGCAAGTGAAGATGAAAAATATCGCTTCGTTGCTGAATATTTATACAACAGATTTCAGACAAATACCTTTAAGGATATAGCTCGCGATTCATATCAATTAGATTTTGCAAAAGATGCAGTGCAACAGGGTATTGTGCGTAGTGTTTATGAATGCGCAGCAGTAAATAAATTTGAAGAAAATCTTCAGGCAGATCGTGAAGCCGATCCTCTGATGCATTTGGCCAATGCAGTTTTAGATACGCGTTCTAAATTAGGTTACCTAAAAACATGTATTGCGCAACTAAATGGTACCGCGTTTGAAAATTTAGATGCTACAGAGCAGGAACGATTTTTGCGTCACTTGCCAATAATTGCTAGTGCTTTCCAAGCTTTGCAGGATGCGCTCGAAAAAGAAATGCAATTTCGTAAAATCTTAGGTTTAGTAGAAGAACCAGAAGAATTTTATTCTTTTGTAATGCAGGGCAAACATATCCCAAGTGGTTTACAGCATCGGTTAACACGATTAAATAAAAATGATGCACAACCCCGATTATCTTTATTCCAAAATGTAGAGATTACTTGGGAAAATGCTAAGTTATACATTGGTCAATTTACTTATTTATTACAGAGTGTTAAGAAATTTACTGATGACGCGCAATATGTCAGAAAATTAGCTGATATGTTATCAGGAAGTGGTGAATTTGATGAAACACAGGCAACTTTGCTGGCCAAACATCTCGTTACTTATGAACAACAAGGTTTGTTTACGAATGCACTTGTAGAACTGCAATCAAAGTTAAAGGATTTATATGGTGAACAGTGGCATATCAGTAAAGCGAATCACCATATTACTCGTGTGGTAAAAAATGCTGATGGTACGGTTACATTACAATTAATAAGTGAAGTAACAGAAATAAGTAACCAAGAGTCAGCTGAAAAAATTATTGCAGAAATGGGGCAACCACTTTTGCGTGTTGCTGTTGAATATCAGTTTCCAGCAAGCGTTATCTCTGCACAGGAATTACCTGAGCCGAAATTAACATGCTATGGGGTTTCAGTACATCATTCGCGCTTACATAAGCTGTTCCCATATTTTTATGGTGCAATTGAACGGATGAAGCGTTATGTACAAACCAATGCATCGTTTGTAGATGGAGGTTTATGGTATAGCGGGAGCTCAGCTACTGTTACAACATCAGCCAGTGTAGCGGCCATTGTATTGGTTGCGCTTAATATTGTAGCACCACCATTTGGTTTGAGTTTAACTGCTTTAATCGGCATAGCTGTACTTATGGTTACTGTGGTATCCGTTTTGGCCCCATTATTGGTAACCACTATACATGCAAATTCACAGACAGATGAAGTATTGCCGGCATTGCCGCATACCTCTATAGGAAAATTGGAATTAGTCGACTTTGGCGGTGCCCATCGATATCCTGCACGTAAGCCTACACTAGCTATTGAACAAAATTTGGGTTCATCTGCAGCGATACAAAAACAACTGCGTGGCAAAACTTTACCTATCCCATTAGTTATGAAGCCTGAAGATCAACTCACTCGCAAAGCTGCACGCAAAATTGAGTCAGCAACCATTGCAGTTGCAAACGAACAAATGGTTGTAGCGGATGCTGTAAAAAGTCAAAATTCTGCCGTTGCAAGAAGTAGACCAGTGCTGGCGAAATTACCGGTGCCTTTAGTTATGAAATTTGAAGATCATCTGGGCCGCAAAGCAGCTGCAGTTGCAAAAGAACAAACAGTAGCAGCGGATGCAGAAAGTCACAATTCTACTGCAACAGCAAGTAGCCGATTATTTGCTAAAGGTTTACCCGTTCCGTTGGTTACGAATCTGGAATTACCTCGTGCTAAACAAACAGCAGTAACTATAGAATCAGTAAGATTTACATATTAATATTTATAATATAGCGCGGACAAAGTAAGTCTTTGACAATATTTAACAATACTACAATATTGCTTCAATATCTCTGTAGCCACTTAAAACACGAATAATCTCAATTGGTTTTGTATCTCAATAAATAACCAGATAATGTGATTTTACAGGCCAAAATCTAACTCTCGTTATTTCAGGTAAGCATTAATTATCGTGTTTTCATTGCAACGCGTTGGCATGCCTCTATTTCGCGTATGAATATCCAATTTTCAGGTTGCTTCATTTTTTGTTCATAATCGGCATTAATTTTACTGTCACCTAATAACATACCAGCTTTTATAAGTTCCCAGTCTAAAAGAGTTTTATATCGATCTGTAGGCATTGCACGTTCTTGCGGTGGGCGTGTTAGTTCAGCCTGCAAATCATGACTTGCAATGATTAGGGTAGCTTTTGCACGTTGTTCATAACGCAT
>CAYSGV010000103.1:0-8989 GCA_964430685.1 uncultured Gammaproteobacteria bacterium | reverse complement strand
ATTTATATTTATTAAGTTCATAAAAAATGAAGCATATAAGCAATATATTTCTATGCAAGCAATGACTGATATTATATTATAAAAGGAAATTATGATGGAACAATACCGAGCTTTCATCAGTTGGTAAAATATTAAATTCATTATCTACTAACTTATTATTAAATTTCACATGGGACAAAAAAGTAGTAGCGGAAGCGTTAGGCAGTCAGAATAGACTTCCAGTTGACGTGCTTGAAACAATTGGACGGCTATACACGTACTTATGCCCGGAGAGGTTTAGCATATTTGAATGCCCCGATCTCATATATTCAGCAATTACTGGACTTTCCTTAACCTATTTGGCTGAACAAATATATAAGAGCCTGAGCAATCAAAATAATTTTTTGTTTCTTATACTATTCTTCAAATGCACCAAAGAGAATATGGCTATTTATTTTGACAAACATAATATATTATGTTTAGGCAAAGATAAACTGCCACTTGTGTTCAGTGAAAAAGAAAAACGTTTATTTATAGATAAAGGATTAATGGAGCACTTAAAACAATTATTGAAAAACAAACATCAATATGTAGAGGATGGCATAGATCCCGTGATTTTAGCAAAAGATGAAACTTCTTACAGATTATCCATATTAAATTCCTTTATCAAAAAATTTAAAATACCATAAACCATGTTTTTAATGGATATTTTTTTATTTAGTTTAAGGTTTTGTTTCAGCTAACTTTCTGTTCATCATCCTCTCTTAGTAGTGATATGACTTAAGTGCGCATTGAATTGGAAGAAGAGGGGAGGTTATTGTTTGTAATCAATGCACTGTCATTATCTTTTAATATATCAGTTAATATAAAATTAAACTCTTTATCTAAACTTTCACGTAGTTTATTAAGTTCTTTAATAATTGTTTTTGCCTCTATTTGGTATTTCTCCGCCTCATTGTCTTCTAATTGCACATGACAATAGGCAATGTTCTCTATGGCTTGTTGAATTGCCACATGAGGTCTAGGACCAAAAATTATTCGGTAAATATGTATTGCTTTGTTATATTCCCCGATAGCTAATTCCCACTTTTTCTTCCCCATATAGATATTTCCTCTGCCTAGATGATAATTTGCAACATCGACGTGCTTCTGTTCACCACAAATAGTAAGAAAAATTTTTGCTGCTCGCTCAAGTGCAACTAAAGCGTTTTCAAAATCATTGTCCATACATAATACAATACCTAATCGATTTAATATATCCACCATATCTATATGATCTTTTCCCTTGAGAAGATGCTCAAAAATATGCAAAGCGCGCTGAAAATATTCTCGTGCTCTGGGTAAATTTCTTTGTGCTAAATGATATTTGCCTAGACAACTATAACTCGTGGCTATTTCCAGATGATTTTCGCTTCTATATATTAATTTTTTCAATTCGAACTCAAGAGTATAGAAACGATAAGCGAGAATATAATTTCCAATATCATAAGCAATTTTACCTAAGTATGTACACGTTATAGCAACATTCGGGTGTTGCATTGTATGATACACAGAGATTTTCATCTTTAGCGATTCTTTATAGTAATTGACTGCATCTAAAAAATAAGCTTGTTGATAATAAACATTTGCTATAGCATGAAGCGCAATTGCCCTATTTGGACATTCAGTAGGATAGATATCTCTAGCTTGCGTATAAAAATCCATTGCCTTTAAATACTGCGCACGTTTGTAACACAAATTTCCTAAGACACTAAGCGGGTCAAAGACACGTTTATCAGTTGAAACATTTGGCTCCGGTGAGCTAAATGCAGTTTTGGCCTTTGTAGCACAGTCCTCAGCTTTCTGATAATCACCCATAAAAAAATAAGCGTAAGCATAATGGTTATTTATAACCCCTTGTTCTTCTTTGCTTAATATAGAACCTGTATTTAAAATCGCTTCTTCAGCAAGTTTTAGATAAGTTATCGCAGAATGATAAGCTCGGTATTCGGTTAGGCTATAAGAAGCCAAAATAATCAATATATCAATTAAATCTTTATTAAATATTTTTTTCTTCTTGGCTTGAGATATTATTGTTTCAGCATGCAATGAATAAGGCTGGCTCTGTCGTAACGTATCAGGTTGGTTATCATCATAAGTTAATTTTCTTTTAATGAACAATAGTACTTTGCCTACCCATTGCATTTGTCCATCTTGTGGCAATAAAGATATTACTGCTTCTTGTGTTATCCGATGAATACTAAGATTTCCATTAGACAACATTATCAATGAGAAGCTCTCTAAAGTATAAATACTAGCTTTTAATTTTACCGCTGCCACGTTTTCATTAATATCAGATTCTTGTAAATACCGCATTAAATTGACTGGAATGTTATCAGGAGCCAAAAAAGCGCATACTCGTATAACACAACTAGCTAAACTATCAATTTCATCTACTTTTTTGATTGCAAGTTTAATTGCCGCACGCTGAAAGCGCCAGCCTTTTTCTTTATGCTTATAAAATTCCAGATTATAATTGTCCTCTAAACTTTCTATAATCTGCCTAGCTTCCTCAATTTCAAGCATAGCTAAATATTGTCTTGCGACTAAATTAACATCTTGCGTTGGATTGTTTTGCATCTCTTTTGATATGTAGAGTTTTGCTGTGGCTACACCTAATGGTAATCTACTAAATTTCTCAGCTAATATATCGGCAAGATTTTCATCGTTAATAACATCTTTTAGAAATCTCCTTGCTTCTTCAGGTGTAAAGCCATCTATGTCAAGTCTTTTTTCTTCTTCTATATAGAAATTTCTATTTTGTGAGGTAATAATAATTTGTTTATTACCTGCTAATTCAATTTCATTAGGAAAATAATCTTCAATTATTTCTCTGATTTCATTAGAATCCACATTATCAATAAATAGTAAAAAACCTTTTTTATTTACATTAAGCCAATTTTTCACATATATCTTTATTTCTTCTTCATCAGTAATTTTCTGACTTAATCCTAATCTGACAGCAAAAGTTTTATAATAAAGTTGTAATGTAATTTTATCTTTAGCAATAAATTTATAAGTTATGTTTTCTGGATATTTCCTTTTGTAATCGTTGGCGTAATAAGTTGCAAGTTGCGATTTTCCAGAGCCAGCGATGCCTGTTATAACGATAAGATGCCTTTTATATAACTTATTTATTAATTGTTGAAACAATTCTTGTCTCGGATAATGGTGTGAAACCACTTTTTCAATATTGCTGAAAACCAGATTATCTGTAGCTTCTCCGCTTGGAGGAAAGAAATTATATGTGGGGCCATAAACTGTTGGTTGATTGATAATACCTGTATTTGTACTACCTGGGGCTAAGACACTTGTCGTTATTGGCGGAAATGTACCCATTATATTAGCAAATGACGACTGTTCACTTTGTCCTTCCATTGTAAATTCCTTTTATATATCTTCTACGATCATTATTAAGATATCGATTTACATACGATTTACATAGATAAGCAGAATGATTCAGAATCAGTTTAGAGTAGTTAAATTTGCCAAAGATCAATCTATTAATCATTAGCGATTTAACTTTAATTTTTCTTCAGTGCTTTGGAGCTTCCCTGCTCGGCAGTTTGCAAGGTAAAAAACTGCCGACCCTCCATCACCTTGTCATTTGTAGCATAATTCTTATTTTGCAACCAAAATAGCTGCTAAAAGCTGATAAATTCGTAAGAAATTAGCTATCGTGTAACTGTTAAGATAATATATAACATTCCAAAAAATTAATATTAAATTGTTTTTTTTCCTTCAGTAGGTCTAACTTCTCTTGGATTGGCCTCTTGCTGTACTGGTATGGAATTGAGTTGGCGGATTGGTTTTCTCGCAAAAGCAAGAAGACCAAAATGAATACTGGTAGCAATAACTAGATTAGTGTTTTCCACACCATCTTGTGTGCAAAGACTGAATGCCTGGGTTCCCATTAGGCCTAGCCTAACTAAACTACTTATTGTCGTGCAGGTTCCTTTAATATATGAATTATTAATAGAAATATATAATACATCTAGTAAAGTCATTGTTAAACCAATGAAAAAACTATATTGAATAGTGCTGGTATTTTGTTCTTTCGGTAAAAATCGGTCACAAATCATTAATATTGTCGCATAGATAATAAATGGAATTAAAAAACGACCCAAAATAAACCAATGGGGTTTATTTTTTAATTTACGTTCTAAAAGAGGTTCAATTTTATTGAGATAAATTAAATCTGAAAGCCCATGAGCCGTACCTAATAACGGGCCTTTATATAGATTTTGCGCAATGATGGACCACTTTGAAGAAGGAAGATTACAAAAATATTCAGCTAAGTTTTGTTGGTTTACTGACTCTAGTAAACCAGTGGCATTAAGGACGTTATTGTATACAAAAGATGAATTAATGTTGTCAACAGTGCAGATATTCGCTCTTCCACGCAGTGTTATTTTACCTATAGCAGGGATGCCAAACACACCGCACTCATAGATAGGATCTGCTACATAGTGCATTCTACCCTGTGGTGTACAGGTTATTATTTTGCTACATTCTTTGTGATCAACGTCTGGATTCGCGGTTAAGCATTCTAGTGCTCCTGCAGTAACACTTGCTTTTATATTATTAAATAAATTTTGCGCTTGCTTTGTATAGAAATGATCGGGACCATAATCACTAATAAAATATGTCAAGTAAAATGCTTTTTCCGCTGAAAGGTAAGCTTCACGCAAATTGCCGCTGTATGTATGTGCTATGGCTTTGTTTATGAACAAGTTAAATTGCATACAGACAGTCATACTGCATTCGCTCCCAGAATGACCAATACGATAACTATCTAAGCATTTATCATAATTTTGATAACAAGTATTATTGGTATGCGCATCGCTTTTTAAGATGGCTTCTGCTTGGTCAGCGTAATTTAGCGCTTTAGTAGAATTTACGAGTGAATAGGCATTGGCAAGACTTGTTAATACAGCAACATCGTTTTCTGATGAGGGGTAATCGGTGATTAATTTCTCTAATAAAATAATCTGTTGAGTATGATTACCCATGATTCCATAAGCGTTCGCAATGGTTAATTCACAGGATTTAATTAAATCTTGATCAATTTCAGAATAGAACATTTGAAGACTAATAAGTTCTTCACAAGATTCAATTTGTATTCTGGCATTATCTATTCGCGCATCACCTTGAGCATTCAACGCTTGATCCCCAATGGCTCTAGCAAAATTTTGCGCAAATTCAAAATATAGTTTCGATAGTTTCATTTGCCATTTTTCTGGGATTCCGTTTTTGTACTTTTGTATGTCTGATATAATTATTAGTAGTCGTTGTATGTAGGTCGACTGTTTCTCGAAATTGCCTAAATTTCTTTCAGCAAATGCTAAATCCCGCTGAATCAGAAAGCTATTAGTAAGCACTATATATTCATCATCTGTAACACTTGAGCTATTAACTTTGATTACATCATATATACTATTGGCAGTACCCTCAATCTCTTTAAGCAGTCCTCTTAGAAGAATTTGAGCTTGAATATAGCTACCAATCTCATCATTTAATATGTTACCCAACAGGTGCTGATAAAAAACACGACAGTCACTATTGGGTGCTAATGATTTCACATAATCTAAAATATGCCGGACATGAATTAAATTTTGCATGACATCGTAAACACCTATTAAGTTATTACGTTTATCAAAATATTTTTTAGTAAAATAATTTAGTAATATCTCCAATGTTAATTCAGTTTCTGGCGTTACTTTATCTCTATTTTTTAATGCTGAATGTATAGAATCGTGAACAAAAAAATATCCTCCTCCTAGATTTTCTATAATTCGACGATCAAGGGTTTTCACTATTTTACCGCATGTGCTAGATGATACATTGCCTGCTTCATTAAGAATTTCACAAAAATAAGTTTTTGAAATTTTTTTCGGGGAAAGTAAATAAAGATAATTTCTTACTAATTCTAGCGTCCGTTTGGTAGGGTCACTTTCTAAATGGCCTAAAGTAGCGTCTAACTGTTTTAGTGTTAATGCTACAACTTTATGGATAATATTATGTGGGTCTCCGCTAGGTAATGAATCCGTCGGTTGGACTAAATATTCTTTTAAGTAATTTACTAACGGTTGTTCTGATCGGATACCGTGCACAATTTCATGACAAATTGTATGAGCGGATTGCACCAGAACTAATGGTAACGTCCCAATTTTATTGAAAAAGTTGCGCAGATCGCTATCACTTGGAATTGATCTATTCCTACATTTATGATCAATATTAAATGTTTTGAAAAATAGAGTCTTGGCATCGCTGAAGCTTAACACTTGGCCATTACTGCTGGAGAACCCTTGAATATAATTTTCTTCACCCCAGGAAAAGCTTTGTGTAGTGACAAGTGTTTTGCCAATGTGATCTGCATTTAACTTCACTCCCATCGCCTGTCTCTCTTGGGCATCGTCTAATACCAGCATCCAGCTTTTTTTTACATTGTTTAGCCAATTAGAAAAATTACTGGCAAATTGAGCAGATTTTAGTTGGCAATCAATATTAATTTCATAGTTATTTTCCGTAACTATCGTTAATGTTTTATAACTTTCGCAGAAACATTCATCTAATGCCGCCTTGCTGCTGGCATCACACCATATCAAGTAATTATATAAGCCACTTTTCTTCATTAGATGGAAAAAATACATAGCGGCAACCGATTTTCCTGAACCGGAACTTGCCTGATAAACAGCGATATTTTTGTTAACAAGGTGCTGATAGGTTTCTCTATATATATCATTACGCTGAAGAAATGAGCCATCTAGTTCAAAATTAGCATCTTTAAATCGACTATCAGGCATGTCATGTAGAACCACTACATTAGAACTAAATAGATAATTAATTCGTTTTAAAAGTACAAGGAATTCCCTAATAAAAAAAGTTGGCATTGAGCTTAATAAAGTACTGCTGTCTAAAACCAGTTGATAGAGTAAATCTATCCTAAGAGGAAAAAGATAATAACGAAGAAACAGTCTTTCATAGAAAAAGTTTCTACCTGACGAATGATTTTCACGAGTTTGCTCACTTTCCGGTAAGGGGTAGGGCTTTTCCACAGGCTTGGTAGCATGATGAACCACTTCCTTTACGCCATTAACAATTTTCATTTTTATATATGTACCATAAACTTTTGGGTTATTGATAGTACCAGTATTGCTACTGCCAGCTGCTAATACAGAAGCACTACTGCTTGTAGGTAATGAAACTGATTCACTATTACGGTTAGCCATCTACTCTCCTACATATTTAGATTAAATTGATGATTTTATTACGCCGGTATTTAATTTCATTAAATATCCATTATGCCATACAAATATCAAATCTATAATAGCGAATTTGTTCGGAACACCCTTGTATGCTTTGTATTTGTAGATATAATGCAATTATGAAGAGTCAGTATAAATAATTCGGAAGTAAGCCATATTTATTCCGATCATAAATTAAGTTAGGTGTTAAATAATGATACTTGGCAATTTTCATTATAGCTACGTATTGCATGCAGGTTTTTTAAAAGGAAATTTATGGCAGGTGGACAAGCTGAATTTTCATCATTTGGCAAGGCATTAAGTTCTCTCGCTACTACAACAACAGTAAGTATTTTAGCAGCAGGGAGTACCAATACTGGCGTTATCAATAATCCAATTGTTTATGGTCCTACCTATAATCTGATAATAAATCAGCCAAAAGATGAGCCGCCCTTACCGTTTGAAAGCTTTATTACAGTTATCAAAGCATATTATTTAAAACAAGATCAAATTAAGAGTGAATATATCAATCCAACCGGTGGATTAAAAATTGATCAACTTTATGTCAATGTAGCTATTGTGAATGAAGTCGACCAAGCATGGAAAGAAAAAAAGCTGATTACTAATGCAGATGAAAAAAAAGAAAAAAATAATTTAACTTATAGCAAAGGCCTAAGCAGTTTCGAAGAAATCTATGGCAGTAAAGATACGATTCCTTTAGAGGAACTATTCGATAATAAATCAAAAATAGATAATGCCATAGATGTCCATCGTTTGCTGCTCTATGGTCGAGCAGGAATAGGAAAATCAACTTTATTGCAGTACATGGTCTACCGCTGGGCGCAAGGTCAGCTTTGGCCAAATAAACGGTTTAAGGTGCTCATTTTATTGCCTTTAAAGCAACTGGCTAATGGCAATCTATACAAAGGAGAAACGGCCAATATAGCCTACGTAGTCCATAGGCGCTTTGGCTTTGGCCAAATGGGAATAAGCGTTGCAGCTATTCAGACAGTATTAAAAGAGCACGCAGATGCTATCCTCTATCTAGCAGATGGTTTTGATGAAGTAGCTACTGTCGCGCAGCAAAAAGAAGAGGAGGCAACTGAGCAAGGTGAATTGATCCGAGATGTATTGCATCAGGGAAATTTATTATTAAGCACAAGGCCAAATTTTATTGATGCCTATTGTGCCAACCAAGGCTGTGGGTTTGACCGAAAAATCGAAAATATTGGCTTTTTGGATAAGGACATTGATTTATATATCGAGCGATTCTTTGGCGTTGAACAAAGAGCAGTGGCTAATCAATTAAAAGCTTTTCTCAATCAGCACCCATCTATACGTGGCGCGACACATATCCCGATTATACTAGGTTTGATATGTAGCATCTGGCGCAAGCATGCAAAAGAAATCGAAAAGCTTTCGAATATAACGATGACAGTGTTATATCAAATGTTGCTAACTGATATTGCAAAAAGAGCTGGTTTTGAATTTTCATCTGCAGCATTTGATTCCACAGCAACATTTTTAGAAGAGATTCAAAAAATCCCCCGCAATTTGTGCTTTAGCTGAATTGGCCTTTTTACAAATGCAAGAAAATGATCTTATTATCCATCATGCTAAACTGGCATCAGTATTACGAAAATATACCAAAAGCATAAAGGAAAGAGAGTTACTCAAGCAGATATTGAGTTTGGGTTTATTAAAAGCAGTAGATGAAGAAGAGA
>CAYSGV010000102.1:0-9119 GCA_964430685.1 uncultured Gammaproteobacteria bacterium | reverse complement strand
CAGTATTCTAAATAATTCGGCTATTCTTGTAAATTTAAAGAATCGTGTTAAGCTAATTTTCGATTGCATTTTAGATAAGATACAAAGGAGTGTATATATGATGACTGTATTGGGGCGCTATGGACGGGTGTTGCTCATTTCAGGTTGCAGTTTAGTAGCCAGCAGTGTAGCACAAGCTTCCGGTTTTCAGTTGTTCGAATATAATGGTCGGGACGTCGGTAATTATGGCGCCGGCGGTGCTGCTATTGCTGAAGACGCTTCCACAAATTTTACCAATCCTGCCGGTTTGACGCGATTAGGTCAGCAAGTTGTTATGGGTGGTGACATCGTCCATGTATCCACACGTTTTAAAGGCCGGGCTTGTGGTGGGGCGGATGGCGCATGTATTTTATCTCCTAGTAATGAAGAAGGTGGTAAAACAAAGTTTATTCCGTCACTTTATTATGCTCATCCACTTAATTCGACTTGGTCACTTGGTCTAGGTATAGGTGTTAACGCACCATTTGGCTTAGCAACTACATATGGCGATGGTGATGACCCTGTCCGCTATACTGCTACGAAGTCAGAAATTGTAACGATGAACATTAATCCCAATGTGGCCATGCAAATCAACCCATGGTGGTCCGTTGGCGTTGGTGTTAATGCCTTACGTTTGGAAGCAACGCTCGATCAAGATGTTAACTTAGATCCCGGTGCGCCATTCCACTTAAAAGATACACGTGCACATAATAAAGCTGCTGATTGGGGCTATGGCTGGAACGCTGGTGTTTTGTTTACGCCAAGTGATAACACACGTCTTGGTGTAAGTTACCGCTCCATCATCGCTCTACACTTGACTGGCGATAGTAAATTTACCGGTGGTTCGCTGCAAAGCCGTGAAAGCGATCTCTCAGCCGATTTAACCCTACCAGATATGTGGATGTTCAGTGGTTGGCATGCATTTAACCCACAATGGAGTGTAATGGGCACCGTCACTCACACTGGCTGGAATAGTGTCCAACATTTGCGTTTAGTTAATACGGTTGTGCCAAGTGGAATTGCTACTGGGACAACTACTGGAACAGTGACTTTTCCAGAAAGCTTCCGTAATACTTGGCGGTTTGCACTGGGTGCAGATTATCAAGTAAATCCAATGTGGCGTTTACGTGTCGGTACCGGTTATGACCAAACACCTGTTAATAATAAAGACCGTACAGTGCGATTACCCGATGGCAGTCGCTTTACCTTGGCGGCAGGATTTAAATATACACCCAATCCATTTGTTGATATTGATTTTGGTTATCAACATTTATTCATTGGTGATCAGGATATTCGTACCATTCAACCAATTAATCAGTCTATCGGTAATGCAACAGATAACTCAGCTGATGTAGCCGGTCTGCAAATTACTTGGAATGTAGACGCAAAACCTGCTTAGTCTTAAATCGAAATAACGCCCTCTTATTCCTGTCATTGCGAGGGCGTTCTACCAATGAATTAGATTCTCATAAAAAACTTTGCCGCCCGTGGCAATCCCCAACTACCTAGTACTAGATGGAGATTGCCACGGGCGGCAAAGTTTTTTATGAATATTAGGCTTATAGGATAACGCCCTCGCAATGACAGGAAAAGAAAGCGTCAATGAAATAATTATCTAACGGTATTATCTCCGTAGGTCGGATTTCGCCTGGGAGGCTCTATCCGACTTACGTAAGAGTTTACTGATTCTTTTGCTACGGAGTGGTAACGCCGGATGAGGGTGTCAAACCGCTCCAATCACATATGCCGGTGTGGTCAAGATTAATTCTTCACCATTGGGCTGCATAAAAGTGAATTCTACAAAATGCGCTTTCCATCCTTGTGTCGGTGCATCGGCCTTAATCGGATACACACACTGATGAGCTGTACATTTTCCAGTTAGTTCATTTGCCGTATAGGTAATTTTTGCTGCCAGCCTGAAATCGCGCGCATTTGAATTAGTTGCTTGCCAGAGTTTAACCGTTGTTGGGATTGCATCTGTGCTGGCTTGAATTAGTGCGCCCTGTCGATTGGTGCGCCAACTTAAAAGCGGCCGACTTTGTGCATCAATAATGCTGCGGTAATAAGTGAGTAAGGCATCCTCAACAATTTTCATATCAATATAATGTGGTTGATTTGGCACAACCCGAACACGCGTTTCGCCCGGTAATTTATTGAGGTATAGATTAAGTGAATCGGGCACAAAAAAATCATCACCACTGGCACTGATAATATATTTAGGTAGTGTTAGACGATTTTTATAAACAGCACATTGTTTGCAATTTAAATAGGCAATTGGATCTTCAATATTCATTAATTGAGTAAATGCAGGTGTATTAAGTTGTTCAGGAATATTTGCCGCAACATAATCACCAAAGGCAGGTGGAAAATGATCATTATAGCTCGCATAAATATGGTCGATATTTGCTTTACTATTTAATATATCAATAACAATAGGAACGATGGCTTGAATTCGTGAATCAGCTAATGCAGCCAGCCAAGTTACCCAACCACGTTTCGATGCACCCGAAACAACAAAACTTTTTATTTTCGTATGATAGTTCTGTGCGGCGATTTGTTGCACAGCATCCATTGCTTTGACAACAGCTTTCGTCATCGGTAAATGTACCGACCAGTACATATTTCGATCGGGGGCAGATAAATATTGATTCCAAGTATAAGCAACTATACCATCTTCTTTTCGGGGGATGTTATCGCTAAAAGTTAAGTATTGGTTCGGAATATCATGTAAATCGGCAACGATGCTTTGTGTGGTTGTTGCAATACGGGCAAAATCCAATTGTGCTGGCGGTGGGTTTTTACCATCCGCATTCATATTGCGCGTGCCACCATTAACAAAAAGTAATGCACGATCTGTTTTGATTTGCAGAGGACGATAAATCACTAAAGTATGTTGCCAGAGTTGGTCATTACTGTTCGCAGTTGTTTTTTGCCAACGTAAAGATGATAAAGTATAGGTTTCGATTAATACTTTGTTGTTGGCATCGGTTTGTTTATTGTTCAACGCCCAAGGATTGGGGATATGCTCTGGTTGCGCAATATAACAACGTAGTACTTGATGCGGATTTTTTGCTAAGTTTTCCTTGCTGCAGTTGAGTTGCGCGGAAGCGACGTTAACTGTAAAAATTGAAAGTAAAGAAACAAACCATGTTATATATTTCATTGTGTTGATCTCCTTTTTTAAGGAGAGACATTGTATTCCCATTTGTTCATTTCTTCAATCAAAGGGGCAGGGGCTATCTTCTTAGTGTTGCGAGGCTGAAAATACCCATTTCCCGAAAAAAGTGGTATTATGTCTTATAAATCAATGAGGTCCATTCATGTATACCAAAAAACATAAAATATGTTTTGCTGCTTTGATCAAAGCCAATTTTCCTCAGCAAGTAAATAAAAAAGAATTAAAGATTTTAGGTTTTTCTGCCAACGATATTGGCGAAATAG
Source organism: uncultured Gammaproteobacteria bacterium (assembly GCA_964430685.1). Taxonomy (GTDB): domain Bacteria; phylum Pseudomonadota; class Gammaproteobacteria; order CAYSGV01; family CAYSGV01; genus CAYSGV01. Next base: position 5,660 of record CAYSGV010000102.1, on the reverse strand, counting down.
ACGAATTAGCGAAGCAATTTAAAACAGATAAGCCATTGCCAGCAGACCGTTTAAATATATATATAGAACAATTAAAACAATTAATGTCAGGAAAATTTAACGATCAAAACACTAATTTTATTCTACTCTGTGCCCCTTTAGGTCTATGGAGCCTCCAGTCGTTAATTTATATTTATAAACATAAACTTGCTGACTTTCCTGACAATAAATCTCCTTTATTTGAAGTTGCTAAAAGAGGCACAAAAGAAGAAGCCGCAGAACTCCTTCAGATAGGTGTGCCGTTAGATTCAGTAGACGTACATGGTTATACGGCATTGCTGACTACGGCAGCAAATAATAATATTGCTATTGCTACAGTATTATTAGCTCGTGGTGCTAATGTGAATGCAGCAGCAAAATTAAAAGTAACTTCATTGCATATTGCTGCACAAGAAGGATATGGTGATTTTATCCATTTACTGATGAAACATCATGCCAATAAAGAAGCAAAAAAAGATGATGGCTTAACGCCTTTCGCATTGGCAATGTACGCCGGTCAACTTGATTGTGCAACAATTTTAGCCAGAGATTATCAATGTAATGTTGACTGTTTAGATTCCCAACAACGTACGCCGATGGAACATGCATTACGTGAATACAATGATGCTATTAAGGCGAAGAACATTGCAATAGCTGACACATTAGTCAGAAGAATAGAACGAATCCTGCAACTTGGTGCGGATGTAAATCGAAAGTTTATACCAATCAATACTGATTTGCCAATGAATTATTTTACCTATACCTTTATGGAGCGGTATGCTAGCGAAACATTGCAGCCACTTGATTATGAATTAATGAGTATTTTGGTTCGTCATAAATTTAATGTATTAGAACATAAGTTAAATGATCGGACGTGGTTATCTGATGTGATTTTGAAAATGGGGAATTTAGAAGTCCAAAAGCGTATGGGATTTGCGCCAGTGAATACGAAAACAGCATTTACTTTTGAGATTACATCAGCAGCAGGAACACAGACAGCGCAAGCTTTTTCAATAAGAAATTTATCAGAGAGCGAAATACAAAGGAAAATTACTAATTTAAGCAAAATCCATATTCAACTTATGGCGTATTTCGCTGCGCTTTACGAGGTAACAACTGAGCCGGTAGTTGTCAAGGATACACCATCGATTGAAACAGAAGCGCCGCCAGCAAGCAAAGACATAGATTATCCACCTAAGCTCAAAGAAGATTTAACGAAACGTATTATTGAAGCAATTCAACGATACCAAAATAGAATAAACGAAATAGTCAATACGAATGCGCCCAAATGGATTACTCAGCTAACACCTGAACGTTTAATGCAAAAAAGTGTACCTTCATTAGAAAAACTGGAGCAGGATGTTATTCGTTGGGGTGATAAATTATTGCGCCTATTTGACAACAACGATGAGTCAGAAGATAAAAAAAGGGATGATGTTGAAACAAGTGCAGCTGCGCATGCGTCTACGCCTAAACCAACTACATTTGCCATCGGGCCAAAATACACATTGGCAACATCGTCTGTTTTATTGCGTGAAATGGATAAGCATTGCAGTCTATTGCTACCATTTAATGCAGAAGGAAAATTTGGCGTAGATGTATTGTTTAACGCAAAAAGAATGAATATGGAAGAGCAAGCAAAATTTGAACGAATTTTATTTGCTCCCATTCGATCAGTTGGTCAAAATCAGCCAGGAATTAAATTTTTGCCTGATCTAGACTATGCTTGTACCATCGAGATCGATGGCATGACTTATAAAAAATTAATTGTTGCGGAAATGAAAATCTCCAACGAAAAAGGTAGAATTGCCCTCATGCTCTTTGCACCCGAAGGCATCGCTCAAAAAATATTAGTGCCAGGCCCATATTTAGAACATGGTTTTCATGATCATCGCTACACCAACTCTGTTTTCCAAGCACATAAAATCAGTTTTTTACCAGCGGTACTTTCAAATGTGGTACAACAAGCCACTGAATGGCATAATGCACGTCAGCCATTATCAGCACCACCAACGAGTGTGTCGTTGTGGCAGCCGCAACCAAATGTATCTAAAGAAAAAGGCGAGGTGTTAATAGGACAATTTGCGAAAAAATAAATTAAAACCCAACTCGATGCGTGAGTGCTGGGAATTTTTGGCGAATTATATCTTGTTCATCACGATCCAGTTTTGCAACAATGACTGCTTCATTCATTTCCGCTTGCGCAAGCTTATGCCCCCAGGGATCAATCATACAGCTATGCCCATAGGTTTCGCGGCCATTCACATGCTTGCCGCCCTGGTTTGGTGCAATAACAAAACATAAATTTTCAATGGCGCGTGCATGCAGCAAAATATCCCAATGTGCTTTACCAGTGACATAAGTAAATGCAGAGGGGAGTACAATAATTTCGACGCCTTGATTCAGCATGGATCGATATAACTCAGGAAAGCGCACATCGTAACAAATGCTCAATCCCAATTTACCAAAGGGTGTGGCGACCACAACTACTTTTTCTCCTGCTTGTACGGTTTTCGATTCTTCGTATTCACCCACTGAATCTTGCACACTCACATCGAATAGATGAATTTTATCGTAACGCGCGACGCATTCTCCTTGTGGGTTATAGAGCAAGCAGCTGGAATAAACACGGTCTTGTGTTGCTGCTTGTAAAGGAATACTACCACCTACGAGCCAGATATGGTTTTGTTTGGCTTGCTGGCGCAGAAAGTTTTGTATGGGGCCATCACCAAATGCTTCAGCCACTTTAATTTTTTGTTCGGTGGCAAGTGCAAAGGTGGCAAAGTGCTCGGGCAGTACCACGAGCTCAGCTTGCTGCGCACAAGCTTTTTGTATGAGATGGGCACAATGCGCTAAATTATCAGCCACATCATCTTGACTAACCATTTGTACGGCGGCGGCAATAATGTTCATAGATAAATCCTTATCCCTTCTTAAATATTCTACTATAGATTATTTTATCAATATTTTCTTCTCTTTATGATAATTCCGTGGCTTATGGATAAGCATTCATTCTCTTGTAGGTTTGATAGATAGTCTTGCTATTGCGGTAGCGAATATATTTAATCAAAGCTTTAATTTGCTCTATGCAATACGAGTGTGAATTAAACTGGTGAAACAGCGTAATTTTCGAACTAAAGTAGTTATTGAGGTACATGCAAACTTTGCTTTTACATTCTTGATATGTGCTTCTACCGTTCTATCTGATATTTGAAGAATATTAGCTATTTGTTTATTTGTATATCTATGCAGCAAATAATAACAGCATTTTGCTTCAGATGGAGTTAAATAAGTCGATATATCATCGATGGTAACATAGTACCGTTTAATCGGGTTAATACTCGTATCAAAAAGTGGATCATTGATTGATTCAAGTTCAGTAATGATCGTGTCTTTTGGATCAATAATACATTTTGGTAAAATATTACGGTCTGCTTGTGCTTTACTAATTAAAGTTGCCCCGCGGTCTTTAAAGTAAAAAGCGTGCCGCCATAAAATATCTAAATTATTTAAATAGAAGTTAATTATTTTAGTATTGCCAGTATGCGTGGCAAAGGTAAAAAATTCACAGGAGTTTTTATGCTTATCGATTAGTGTAATACCATGATCGCACTTGGAATGTTCATTAAATGCAGTAAATGTTGTTTGGTTTTCAATGGCTGACCACAGAAGAATTCCAGGTGTATAAGCATCAATTGTTTTATGAAATGCTGCGTGCTGATAAAGTTCACGATAGAAGATTTCAATCCATTCATTATCAGTCGTTAAGCAAATATGTGTACCATCAGCGTAGCATTCTATGTAGCCGAAATATTTAATGCCAAAATATTCAGACAGATAGCCACAAATTTCCACCATCTCGGCTTCGCAGTTAAGACAAGTACTGTTCGCAAATTCATGTTCTTTAAACATGGCATTCTTCCTTATGTAGATTTATGAAATGCCTGTATCTTAAAAGTATAGTACAAAATAAAATTTGATCTACAACGGATTGTATTTGCGCGAATAACGTTTTATTTAGTTATTCGATACAACACATGTTTGGATAAAGGATGATCCAGTGGTAGCCGCGGGTGATTAAAATCATCCGCTGGGTTACGCTGCATCCCAATTTTTTCCATAATACGAATGGATCGTTTGTTGGCTGAAACAGTGAAGGCGACTATTTCTTTTAGTTTCAATTGCGTAAATGCAACATCTAGAACGGCTTTGGCTGCTTCGGTAGCATAACCATAACCCCAATAGTTAGATGCTAAGCGCCAACCAATTTCGACACAGGGTGTGAAGTGTGCACAAAAGTTTGGCACATTAAGACCAACGTAACCGATACACTCGCCACTGCTTTTGAGTGTTGCGGCCCACAAGCCAAAACCGTGATCATGAATATGCTGATTAATGCGCTTGATCCAATCAATCACTTCTTGTTTACTTAATGCCGAAGGTAAAAATTCAAGTACGAGTGGATCTTGATTAATTTGTACAAATGCATTGATATCTTGGTCTTGCCATTCTCTTAAAATAAGCCGATCAGTTTCGATAGTGTTTAGCATTGCGCTCCCATGTGATTAAACTTATCGATATTTTGCAAAGATAATCTTGTTTTCAAAATTATTATTGTTTTGCGGTTGTACGATGCCTATGCCAACATAACCGGAATCAATGGCCTTTTGTAATTGTTGGGTATCAGTGCAAACTATGGTTCGTTTACTGATGATACGTCTTTTCACTTGACTCAGTATGAAGTGCTTTTCCATCACGAAACGCAAGGTATCTGGGTGCTCAATACCAAAAAAAGCTGGGACACAGCGTACAATCTGGTAGCCATGCTTTAGGTAGGCTTTGATGGCGCGACCATTTAATGGGATAACAGCCAGGCTACATTTTAGCAAACCTCGTTCTTGCGCAACCTGTTCAGCATAGTTCAATATATGCTGACAAATTCCGCGACCAAAAAATTCACGACGAATCGCAATACCGGCAAGATAAAGTGAGTCAGCTTTGGGCTCAAACCAACAGTAGCCAGCGATTTCATCATGATCATTTATGTAAATCCAGGCCAATTCATCGTTGCGACGATATGCGGTTTCGAGTTCAGCCTCAGTTAGCGTGGGGGCTAGTTGATTAATGGGTACACCGTACTCGAGCATCACATTTTGTATATGCTCATTGTCAAATGTGATTAATTTAGGCAGTTCATTTCGCGCTATGGGTTGCGTTTTAAACATTGAGCCACTCTATGTCTCATAAATTTAGGAAGTGTATCTTAAACGGTGTCAGAAGAAAATATTTCGTAGCCTCGATGGAGCATTAGCGGAATCGAGGATCTTTTTTTAATCTGGATAAGATCCTCGATTTCACTTCGTTGCATTGAGGCTACGAATAGTAGGTGCTTCGTTTCATCGAGGTTACGAATAGTATGTGCACTTCTTTACATTCAAGTTTTATATATAAAAATGTGATTATTTTCTCATTGACTGTGCGTGTTTAACCACTGGGACTGCTTCTTCTCCTTACTAGCGCACTGTGGTCAAACGGAGTGAGATGAACATCACCTAGATTTCTTATCCTTCTTTGTGCTGTGCTTGTTGGCGTTTGCACTTGGCCGCTGGAAGACGTGGGGTATTGTGTGGCCGCCATGAGCG
>CAYSGV010000101.1:0-9176 GCA_964430685.1 uncultured Gammaproteobacteria bacterium | reverse complement strand
TACGCAAGCTAATATAATTTGTCTATACTCTCCTGATTTAAAATGTGAATTACTAGAAAGTAATGAACATTTAGACCCAGAGGTTAATTATCGTTCTTATGCTGTACAAAAAATTTCAGATTTGCTGCGTGTTACTCGAAATGAAGTTACACCGGTTTCACGTAAACAACTACAGAGCATTGCCCTTGCAGCTTTACAACACTGGGAATGCATCGAAATTGCCTATGAAAAAAAATCTGGTTTATTTTCTAAACTTTTTCCAACTACTGGTCAAATAGCCAATATACTCTCCATTTTGGCTGATGGATTTATAACGTTTATGGCATTACAAATAGCGAGTTACTCATCTGATACTGAGGAAAATATTTCAAAAGGAAAAATGTCTAGTGCAATATTAGGCGCTATATTTAGTTCAATTATTTCTATTATTATGTATGCTTTTTCTGATGCTGATAAATTTCTACGGGACATTGGCATGCGTTTTGATCGTTTATTATGTAAGCCTTGTGCAAATGAAGAAGACACTGCAGTGGCAGAAACTAGAAACCAAATAGATGAACCTCGTTGTTCTAGTAAATTTATACTACGCTCACTCATGGCAGGGAGCGCGGTAGGTTGCGTACTTGGGAGTAGCATTATCGTTAGTATCAGTCAATATCAAGAAATTTATTTACTTTCAGAGAGATATCTAGAATTATATCCTAAACTAACGGAAGAACAACGTGAATTTTACTTTTCGCTTCTTAAATGGTTAGTAGTAGTTAACTATGCGGTTACAATGGCTATTAGTGGCATAGGATTTCAAGGCAGTTTTGCTGCCAAACTTGTTAGAAAAGCGTCTGACTGGTTAGACCGTAGGGGATCACCTCCTGTTAACGCTGACTACAGTCCTCTGCTTTTAGCCCCAGATTCACAAGAGCAAATTGCTTCAGATCATCCAACTTCAGATCGTCCATTAGATATATTGCCAGCTTCACACTCAAAGTTACCTTAACTTTATTTGATGACCAATCGTATACTTATTTGGTTTAGACTATTTTTGTCATATGCTTGCTATGTGATTTAGGGTTTTGTGGTTGAATAATTTGTATTATTTTTAGGCAGCTTAGTGCATTTGTGTAGATTGTATCATCAAATCTAATACCATAAGTTTCACAAAAAAACAAACTTGCCCAATTATTGGGTATCAAATAATCATAACAAGACCGTTTATATAAAGCTCCTTCTATAAGGTGTAATAATTGAATTTCTACCTTTAAAGATAATTTAGTTTTTGTATCCATCAAACTTAATTCAATAAATGACAAGGCTTTTTTTCGATCATCTGTTTTAACTGAAATACCACGTGGAATTCCTCGATTTAATAATTCTAATGCATAGATTTTAGCATCAAAATGTTTTTCATGAATTGGAGTAGGTGAAGTTTGTGTTGCAGGCGATCTTTTACGTTGCTGAAAACTTGCTTTTACTGTGGGCGATTCCGCTGCTTTAAGCTCAGGAGTTTTTTTGATATTTTGCAATAGCTGGGTTGCCTGCTTTTTGGAAACAGAAGTATTAAGCGGTGTAGCTATTTTGCTTGCTGCCTCTGCTAAAGCTATACTTGCTGTTATACTTTCATGCTCCTTTTTTTGTGGTAACGAAACAGGAGAAGATACTTGCTGATTCGGGCTAGCTGTTGAACTTGGCAAAGATTCGCCGAGCGGTATATCTTTAATAGATTTTTGCAATAGCAGGTTTACCTGCTTTTTGGAAACAGAAGTATTAAGCGGTGTAGCTATTTTGTTTACTGCCTCTGATAAAGCTATATTTGCTGTTTTACTTTCATGTTCCTTTTTTTGTGGTAACGAAACAGGAGAAGATACTTGCTGATTCGGGCTAGCTGTTGAACTTGGCAAAGATTCGCCGAGCGGTATATCTTTAATAGATTTTGGTGCTTCACTTGCAAGATTGCGTGCTAGATCTTGATAAGATTGCTTGGTAAATATTGTTAACAATCGTTTAATCACATCGATTTGTTCTTCGCGCAAAGATAAAGAAATTCGGTAATTGTTAAGTACGTTAACAATGATTTCTTCTATATTTTCAATATTCACATGAACATTTTCCGGTTGTTCTTTAGTTTTTTCATCATGCTGCTTCAGCATGCAGCCAACAGGCCAAAATAAAATAATCGCATGAATATAATTTATCGAAACCATTTGATTTGCTTGCACTCGTTGATCAGTTAGTGTGAGCTGGTACAATAACCAGTGTTCATAGAATTCAGATGCTTCTTTTAATAAGGGAAACAATGGGGCAATTAAATTAAATGCTTTAAGTTGGAGATAGCTTCTATGTGCATAGCCACGTAAGAACAAGCGGGGAAGGAAATTAGCTACTCGCGCTGCTTTTAAATGTATGAGTGGAGCATGTTCTTTGATGTAATTCATTTCATCTTCGGCAATCGTAAAGTTAAGTCTTGCAGAAAGATATACAGCACGTAACATTCTGATGGGTTCTTCTTTTAAACGATGTATAGAACCAATAGTACAAATCTTTTGCTCTTGTAAATCTTTAAAGCTCGTTGGCAAAGTGTAGATAACTTTCCCTTCCTTGTCACAGTAGAAAGCATTGATAGTAAAATCTAAGTTTTCTGCGTGTAGATTAATAGCCACAGAAGAACAATTTATATCTATATGCAAAGCCTTTTGTTTAAGGGTGTAAAGATCTTCTACATGGGGACTTTTTTGAGAAGTAGGAAATAATTCTTGAATTCTTGCAGGTGGCGCTGAGGTTTTTATATCAAAATCGTTAACAGGAATTCCCAATAGGAGATCACGTATACTTCCCCCATAGAGATAAGAAGAATAACCTGCTCGCTCGAAGATGTCTAAAACTACTATTATTTCGAGAGGTAGTATCAGTTTAATTGAATGCGAAAGATTTAGCTGTAATAGGTTGTGATGGCCAGTAAGAGCTAATGTTTCTTTTAGTTCGTGCTGATTACCAGCTAGTGATTGGGTAAGACTTGCTACATCTTCTAAAAATACTACATCTGATTCAAATCGCTTACTGCATAGCTGATAATTCGCTAACATTTCTTGCTGTCGATGGGTTTCTATTAACCATTGAAGATAATCTAAATAGACTTTTTTATCATAGGGAAATTCGGCAATTAATTGCTTATAATAATCCTCTGTTTTAACATCATTCAATAAAGCATAGCAAATAGCCAATTGCCGTTTAGCTATAACAGCATAAGGGAAGTTCCTACAAATATTATGTAAGGTTTGAACTGCTGCTTTATAATTACGGTCAAACTGATGGAATTTAGCCAATGCTAACTGCGCATCCAAATAATAGGGAAATTGTTCAATAAGGCTGTTTATTTCTTTATACGCTTGTTCTTTGTCGTTACATTTGTAATGACAATAAGCTAACCCAAGCAATATACTTCTATCATGAGGAAACAATTCTTTGAGTAAGTCATAGATACGATAGGCAGCATCATAACGTTGCATTTCTTCATAGCATCTTGTAAAACCAAGCAATATAACTTTATCGCTAGAAAAACTCTTTCTTAATTCTTCATAAATTCTTATGGCTGATTCATGCTGTCGCAGGGTTTGGTAACAACGTGCTAAACCAAGTTGTAGTTCTTTATTATGCGTACCTTTTGCAACATCTTGTTGCAAAACAACAAGCGCGTTTTCAAAATCTCCAAAGTTTTGGTAGCAGCGAGAAAGACTCAGTTGTACGATTTTATCTCCAGGATAAATAGATTTTAATCGATCGTAGATACTAAAAGCTACTTCAAATTGTCCTAATGCTTCATAATATCGAGAAAAATTTAATAATACTTCCCTATTATCAGGATAATGTTCTTGTAATTGGCAATGTAATTTAAAAGCCTCTGCGAATTGTCCTGCCGTTTCACAAGCAAGTGCATAACTTGACAATACAGTTTTACTAGCTGGAAAAAGATTTTTAAGCTCTTTGTAAATCGCAAAAGAATTATCGTATTGGCCCATTTCCTGGTAACAATGTGCTAATCCTAATAATACCACTTGGTCTTGAGGATATTTTTCGACTAACTTTTTAAAATTAAAGAGCGCTTTATCGTATTGGCCCATCGCCTGGTAACAACGCGCTAAATTAAGTCTTACTGATTTATCATTAAAATAATGATGATCTAACGTTTCATAAACTTTTAATGCATGCTCGTATTGACCGATGCGTTCATGATAGCAAGCTAAGCTTAAACAAACTGCTTTATCGGTCGTATATAATTCCTGTAATGATACATAGACTTGCCAGGCATGAGTAAACTGTCCCATACCTTCGTAGCATCTGGCCAAGCTTAATGCGACCACCTTATCTGTAGGGTAATATGCTTGTATTTGTTTACAGATTTTAACGGCTATTTCATATTGATTCGCTTCCTCATAACAGGTTGCCAGTGCTAATAACACCGTTTTATCACGCGAGTAACGACTTCTAAGCGCTTCTAAAGCGGTTATGGCCGTATGATATTGCCCCATCATTTGCTGACAGCGCGCGAAACATAAAATTACCGTTCGGTCTTCGGTATACTTCGCTTTTAAAGTATCATAAACTACTAATGCCTTGGGATATTGTCCAAGTTGCTGATAGCAGCGCGCAAGCCCTAATAGGATATTTTTATCATGGGGATAAGTTTTAACTAATCCCAGATAAACTGCTAAGGCATTATGATATTCGCCGACGGTCTGAAAGCAGCCCGCATAACTAATTAATACTTTTTTATCCTGAGGAGAGAGTATTTTTAGTTGCTCGTATGTATTAAATGCTGCTTTAAAGCGCCCCATTTCTTCATAACATCTGGCCAGGCCTAATAATACGGAAGAATCACTGGAATGTATTTTTTGGTATTGTTCATAGGCCTCTAATGCTTCATCATAGTATTCATACTTTGCGTAAAAATGGGCCATTGTAATCAATAGCGCTTTATCCTGTGGGTAGCGTTTTTTTAAATAAGCATAGGCATTTTTAGCATCATCAAAATGTCCCATCATTTCATGACACATCGCAACGCCGAGTAGACCATCAAAATCATTGGGAAACTGGGTAAGGAGTAAATTAAAAGTGCCTAAAGCCGCTTCAAATTGTTGTGCATTTTTATAACATTGTGCTAGCCAAAAATAGGCTTTTCTACGGGGCTCAAGTTTTTTATTGATCATTTTCTGGTAAGTTTCAATGGCTAAGTTATGCTCACCGATATCTTGATATGAACGGGCTAAGCAAAGATAAGCAAATCCAGATTTTGGGCGCTCTGTGACGACGCGTAGAAATAGAGGGATCGCCGCTTTGTGGTTGCCAGCTTTGCTAAACTCCATTGCCTGGCTAAAGGTGGCGTTATCATTGTAGCTAGTTTCTTTTGGTTTACGCATAATTTACTACTGTAATTAAGACTCATTATCGGGACCAATCCATCGATTTAGTTGATTATTATCGCCAGGTCATTTTATGCAATTACTTGATTTAAATAACTTTATTGCTTTTAATGCGATAGCTCTGACTGTAATAGTTGGAAATGGTAAAATAATTAACTATAGTATCTGTTTAGGAAGCTTATTTTTATATTTTGTATTGTGCAAAATCGTCTTTTAGAATTTAATAAACTAAAATACTATCGTTTCACATTTCCTCTGTCATAAACCAGTTGCATTATTTTTATACCATATAATCCGCTTTAATATCACAATTATCTGTTCCTCACTAACCGAGTTTTTTATTTTTTACTCCAGTTTACTTTGTCACAGTTTATTGGTGTTTTCTAATAATTTATTAGTTTGTTCCATTTATTTCCATAAAGAATATATTTGTAGCATTATACGCATAATTTTTAGAAACTCTATATGATAGGCAAAGTTTAATATGCCAAATGGAAAAGACAATTATGTATTATACAAATCAGTAGTCAATCAGGCTGGGAAAAACATGTAGATCAATTTTAATGGTAATGCAAAAAAGTGATCTTATGCCTATAAGGCGGTTAATTTATATCTAGCGAAAACCTGATTAAACGATATTATTCCTTTGTAGATTTAAATATCTACAGCACTAAAATATTTTATTTACATTCCTCTGCCTTAAACCATCTTGCCCTTCGGAACAATTTTTTGTTGTAGCACATGAAGCATTATTACAAGCCTTATCATCTTTATCTTTTGGATTTGCTTTCCAGAAATAACTTAAAAGAGAGGAAGATTTTTTATTAACAACTCCATTTTCAGTTTGCGCTAATTTATCGAGATTTTCTGTCGAAGAAGCAGATTGGCTTGTAATAACTGAGGTGGTCTGCCCTATTCGGCCAATGGTACAAACACCGCCACAACATCCGCCGCTCATGGCTTGGGTGCTTATTTGAAGTGCTTGAGAAACTGTTGAGGAGATCGTTGCTTCGGCAATTCTTGTTGAATTTTGCACCTGCAACATTGAGGCCAAATTAGTAGAAGCTTCAATTTCAGGTACCAGGTACTCCATATATTCCATACCGGTACTGACAACATGTCCGGTTGTCCAAGAAAGACCCAAGTTAATACCAACGCCTATGGGATGCCGGGTAACTTGATTGAATAAAATCTTCCCTGTTTGCACAGGATGATAAAGTGCATAGGCAGTATCTTGTACTGTTTGTATGGGATGCAACACAAGTTTTTTCCATCCCGCATAGTAAAGATAGCATCCATATTTTATTTCTTCCCCTAAATAATAGGCGTAATCCATGTAACTTTGCTTAAACATATAATTGCTCCCAACAGTTAAAATGCATATTTTATAGAACCCAATAATTCGAATTTACCCACCTCTTTAGGTTTTAGGTGACGGTGGACTTGGCGGCTTAAGTTGTGTAGCCATTTCTTTTACCGCATCAGCATTAGCAGCTAAGGACGTAATTGTTTCTAACGGCGCTATTTGTGCCGATACAACAGGTTGATTACTGTTTGAAACTAAGGAAGGTTCTTTGGATTTCAAACAACTACCACTACTACAACATGATTTTTTAGGGGCTTCTTTTGCTGTTGGATCTGTTAAAAACACTCTACTTTCATTTCCCGAATTTAATGCTACCTGACTTACATCACCAGTAGCTTGTTCCAATAGAATTGGTCGACTATTGCTTAGAACTAGAGCAGATTCGTTTGACTTCGAACAACTATCATCATTACAGCAGGAATCTTTAGTAGTGGCTAGTGCAACTGGTACTGCAAAAAAGGCATTTCTCCCGCCGCTAACCTTCAAAATAAGCTCATTATTATCGCCAACAGCTTGTGCTGATGGCGGTTGATCAACAGAAACCAAAGCTAAGTTTTTTTCAGAACAACTATCGTCGCTACAGCAGGATTTTTTAATAGTGGCTTGTGCTGCTGGCGCTGCAAAAAAGGTAAGTTTATTACTGTCACCAACAGCTTGTGTCGGTAAAACGGATGCATCACTCCCAGAAACTAAAACTGGCTCTTTTAATTTTGAGCAACCACCACCACTACAACATGACTTTTTAGGTGCAGCAGTACTCACTTTTGGATCAACAAAAAATGTATCCTTTTTACCTAAAACCCTCAGTGTAATCCCATCACTATTGTCAGTGTGTTCTACTACCAAATGTGGTTGTTCACTATCATTATAGCGAGCCATCGGTCTTGCTGTTTCTTTCTTTATATTCCATCTAAAAAATAATCGATTATTTAATAACCGCAACCCATTAAACACGACAATAAACGAAGAACCTATATCTGCTGCAACCGCCATTCCAAGAGTGGACTTATTTGCAATGGCTAGCCCCATAAAAATTGCTTTTATAAATAAAGAAATAGCAACATTTTGTTTTATAATAAACAATGTACGTCGTGAATGTCTAATAAGCCAGGATAGTTTTTCAAGATCATCTGCCATCAATGCAATGTCAGCTGTTTCAATGGCAGTATCCGACCCCGCTGCGCCCATCGCAATCGAGAGACTAGCTGCTGCCATGGCAGGGGCATCATTCACTCCATCACCCACCATTGCAACATGGCGATATCTTTGTACCAATAGTTCAACCTGCTTTACTTTATCTTCTGGCAGTAACTCCGCATGATATTCATCTATTCCCACAGATCTGGCTATAGCCTTTGCTGAACCTTCGTTATCTCCCGTTAACATGACAACCTTTTTAATACCTTTCTGTTTAAGTGCTTGAATGGCATTTGCACATCCTGCTCGTACTGAATCAGAAATTGCTATTAATCCACATAAATGCTGATCATAACCTATAACAACTATGGAATGCCCAGTGCTACTTAAGTTCTGAATTCTGTCAAGGAGTGCTGACGAAAGCTCGGAAACTTTCTCCTGCAATAATCGATGGCTACCTATCCAATAGAGTTTCCCCTCTAAATAGCCTTCGGCTCCTTTACCTTTAAATATATGAAAATCCTTTACTTGTTTATCTGTAAAAATACCTTCACTTTTTGCCTTTCGTCGGATAGCCCGTGCTAAAGGATGATCACTGTGTTCTTCTAAAGCTAATGCAAGTTTTAACAAGTCATCTTCAGTTTGTTCATCCAAACTTATTATTTCTTGAACCGTAGGCTCACCGCTGGTAAGGGTTCCCGTCTTATCTAACGCAATGGCCTTAATACGAGCGGGTGCTTCAAGATAAATACCACCTTTAATAAGAACACCTGAACGAGCAGCTGTATTTAAAGCCGCCGCGATGCTGACCGGTGTTGAAATCACTAAAGCACAGGGACAAGAGATAACTAAAAGTTCAAGGGCTTGGTAGAGAGCTGATTTCCATGAACGATGAAATGCAGTGGGCAGGATTATCATGATAAGCACTGCAATAGCAAGCATAGCCGGCGTATAGTAGAGAGCAAATTTCTCTATAAATTGCTGACTTTTAGCCCGACGCGATTGAGCCGCTTCTACCATATGGATAATGCGCGCTAAAGTGGAATCTGAAGCTTCCCTCGTCACTCTGCATAAAATGGCCGTATCACCATTAATCGTTCCTGCAAAGAGACCATCACCTACTTCCTTGCGAACGGGCATCGATTCCCCTGTTATTGGCGCTTGATTTACATCCGTTATTCCAGAAATCAGGATAGAATCCAACGGTATTTTTTCACCCGGGCGAACCAGAATAATGCTGTTTACGGGAACTTCTTCTACCA
>CAYSGV010000100.1:0-9224 GCA_964430685.1 uncultured Gammaproteobacteria bacterium | reverse complement strand
CTTTGCGCGAGTTATTTAAAGATGAAGTGCGTAAAATTGGTTTAGAATTAGGTTTGCCATATGATAGGGTATATCGACATCCTTTTCCCGGGCCTGGTTTAGCCGTACGTGTACTAGGTGAAGTTAAAAGCAAATATGTTTCTTTATTACAAAAAGCTGATCATATTTATTTAGAAGAGTTACATAAAAGTGATTGGTATCACAAAATTAGCCAAGCATTTGCAGTGTTTTTACCTGTGCGTGCAGTGGGTGTCAAAGGCGATGCACGCATATATGAATATGTCATTGCATTGCGCGCTGTTGAAACCATTGATTTTATGACGGCGCGCTCGGTACATCTGCCATATGAGCTACTAAATCAAATTGCTAATCGCATTATGAATGAAGTTCCTGAAATTGCACGAGTAACTTATGATATCTCAAGTAAGCCACCGGCAACCATTGAATGGGAATAATTCCTCCCAAATCGTGAATGATGAAGCGGGTATGCGACACGCGCTCGCAATGGCAGAAGTTGCACGACAAAAGGGTGAAGTTCCCATAGGTGCTGTTTTGTGTCACCAAGGCGTTATCATTGGTGAAGGGTGGAATTGCCCAATCCATTGCAATGACCCTTCCGCGCATGCTGAAATACAAGCAATACGGCAAGCAGCGGCGACAATCAAGAATTATCGATTAATTGACACAACATTATATGTTACACTAGAACCATGTGTGATGTGTGTGGGGGCAATGGTCCATGCGCGGATTAAACGATTGGTTTTTGGTGCATCTGATCCTAAAGCTGGCGCGGTGCATTCGCAACTCGATTTATTAAACGCTAATTTCTTTAATACAAAAATTGATTGGACTGGCGGTGTGCTCGCCACAGAATGTGGGGAAATATTGCAACAGTTTTTTCGCGAACGTCGATAAGACTAAAAGGCAGGTGATGGAATGATGTTGATTTGTTATGGTGGACAAGCGTTAACTGAATTTCGGATTAATAAATTATTTAAAGAGGTTCAGGCAAAAGTCCCAGAGATCAGTAAAATTACAGCTGATTATTTGTATTTCGTCAATTGCGATCAACAATTAAATGATGAAGAAAAAACAAGAATTAAAAATCTTTTACAAGCACAATTAGAACCCTTCGGTTCGCATGTCACGCATGAAAAAGAAAATCTTGCGATTGTTATTCCGCGTTTAGGCACTATTTCACCCTGGTCATCGAAAGCAACAGATATTTTTCTACGTTGTGAATTAACAAAAATTCATCGAATCGAGCGAGGAATTGTTTATCACATTACACCAAAGATATTGCGGGCATTAACGGATGCACAACTCGCATTAGTCGAAAGCTCATTATTTGATCCACTTACCGAAACAGTGGTGCGTAAATATAGTGAAGCTGCAGAATTATTCAGTGATTTACCACCAGCGCTCGTTAATGAGGTAGATGTCTTATCAGGTGGACTAAACGCACTGACCCAGGCAAATATGCGTTTGGGACTTGCATTAAGCGAAATGGATATTCAATATCTGTATGATAATTTTATTAGTTTACAACGTAATCCAACGGATGTTGAACTAATGATGTTTGCGCAAATTAATTCCGAACATTGTCGTCATAAAATATTTAATGCACAGTGGTCAGTTACGGGTTTAACGCAAACACAATCATTATTTTCCATGATTAAAGCAACTTATGCGATGAATCCGGGCCGGGTGAAAGTAGCTTATCATGATAATGCAGCGGTTATTACAGGAACGGAAGCGTCACGTTGGTTAGTTGATCCCAATACGCATGCCTATCAATATCAAAACGAATTAACAGATTACTGTGTGAAAGTGGAAACACACAATCATCCAACAGGCATATCACCTTGGCCAGGTGCTGCAACCGGCGCTGGTGGTGAAATACGTGATGAAGCAGCAACTGGAATAGGTGCCTATCCGAAGGCAGGATTAACAGGATTTGCCGTATCACATTTACATATTCCAGATTGGCCACAACCTTGGGAAATATCACCGGGTAAACCACCATTTATTGCATCAGCATTAGACATTATGTTGCAAGGACCATTAGGTGCTTGCGCATTTAATAATGAATTTGGTCGACCCAATTTAACCGGATTTTTCCGCACGCTAACCGTTGCTCGCGAAAACGACCAAGAACAACAATGGTATGGTTTCCATAAGCCAGTCATGATCGCTGGTGGTATGGGGCAATTGCGACCGATGCATACACACAAGCGCACTGTTGCTGCTGATTATTTATTAGTCGTGTTAGGTGGCGCTGGACAATCAATTGGATTGGGTGGTGGTGCCGCTTCTTCCGTATCTAGCGGCAATCGCAAAGCTGAATTAGACTTTGCTTCGGTACAACGTGCAAATCCTGAAATGCAACGACGTGCACAAGAAGTGATTAATCAATGTATCGCTTTAGGCGAACAAAATCCGATTATTTCTATTCACGATGTGGGTGCTGGTGGATTAGCTAATGCTTTACCAGAGTTAACGCATGCTGATGGGAAAGGTGCACGCATAGAAATGCGTTCGATTTTAAGTGATGAACCTTCGATGTCACCATTGGCCATTTGGTGTAACGAAGCACAAGAACGTTATGTATTAGCAATCAAAGAAGAAGATTTAGCAACATTCGAACAATTTGCCATACGTGAACGTTGTCCTTATGCCATCGTCGGGCAAGCGACTGATGATCCACAATTGATTGTTGGGGATGGCTATTTTAATAATGTACCGGTGAATGTCTCTTTTGATTTACTCTTTGGAAATACCCCACGTTTAACAAAACAGGCAACGGTTGCATCATTTGCTAAAAAAGAACTTGATTATGTGGGTATTGATTTAACCGATGCTATTGAGCGCGTATTAAAATTCCCTGCTGTTGCAGATAAGCGATTTTTAATTACGATTGGTGATCGCAGTGTAACCGGCTTAGTTGCGCGTGACCAAATGATAGGGCCTTGGCAAACTCCTGTTGCCGATGTTGCAGTGGTTGCGAACAGTTATAAAGGATTTTCAGGTGAAGCAATGGCAGTAGGTGAGCGATTCCCTGTTGCATTGTTGGATGCAGAAGCCAGTGTACGCCTAGCGATTGCAGAAGCGTTAACGAATATTGCTTGCAGTGATATACAAGATTTAGCCGATGTGGTTTTATCTGCAAATTGGATGGCAGCTTGTGGCAATGAAAAAGAAGATGCCAATCTTTATTTGGCAGTTAAAGCTGCCAGCGAATTTTGTATCGCTTTAGGAATTTGTATACCTGTTGGTAAAGATTCATTGTCGATGCGCACAGTTTGGCAAGAGGGAGATAAAAAACACTCTGTTACAGCACCATTGTCTTTAGTTGTAAGTGCTTTTGCACCGGTAAGTGATGTGCGTAAAACAATTACCCCATTATTACGCACGGATTGTGGTGATACTGATTTAATATTAATTGATTTAGCCAAAGGACGGCAACGATTGGGAGGAAGTGTTTTTGCCCAAGTTTATCAGCAGTTAGGTCACCATACTGCGGATGTGCATGATGCGGAAAGTTTTAAAAATTTCTTTGCAGCACTAAAATCATTAAAAGAATCCCATCAAATTTTAGCTTATCATGATCGCTCCGATGGTGGATTATTGGTAACACTTTGCGAAATGGCTTTTGCAAGTCATTGCGGTTTAGATATTCGTCTTGATGCAATTGGCACTGATCCATTCGCTAGTTTATTTAATGAAGAATGTGGTGTGGTGATCCAAGTTGTGCATACGCAAACAGATGAAGTGCTTTCTTGTTTACGTGAATATGGATTAGGTAATCATAGTTTTGTTATTGGGCAAATGCGGGCAGATGACCGTATTCAGATTCATTTTAATGATGGCGTGATTTATCGTCAGGAACGCGTGAAATTGCAAAACATCTGGTCTGAATTGAGTATACGCATGCAGATGCGGCGCGACAATCCAGAGTGTGCAAAAGAAGAAGCATTACAAATTGCAGACACTAAAGATCCAGGTTTGCAAGTTTATTTAACGTTTGATCCAGATGATGACATCACCATTTCCTATCATCATAAAGCTCGGCCGAATGTTGCTATTTTACGTGAACAAGGGGTGAATGGACATTATGAAATGGCAGCGGCTTTTGAGCATGCTGGATTTAACCCTATTGATGTGCATATGAGTGATTTATTAGAAGGTCGTCAGCACCTTGATCATTTTATTGGATTTGCCAGCTGTGGAGGTTTTTCCTATGGTGATGTGCTTGGCGCTGGACGGGGTTGGGCACATTCAATTTTATCACATCCACAATTGTTTGAGATGTTTGCGGAATTTTTTATTCGACCCGATACTTTTGCTTTAGGGATCTGCAATGGTTGTCAAATGATGTCACATTTGCGCGAAATTATTCCTGGTGCCACGCTATGGCCACACTTTTTACCGAATCGCTCAGAACGTTTTGAAGCACGCTTGAGCCAAGTTGAAATAATAGCTTCAGCAGCAATCTTTTGTAAAGATATCGCGGGGTCACGGCCGCCAATTGTTGTTTCGCATGGTGAAGGGCGGGCACACTTTAATGATCTTAGTGAAATTCGCAATGCCATGGTGAAACAAGCTGCAGCGCTGCGGTTTATCGATCATTACGGTCTGGTTGCAGAAAAGTATCCTGATAATCCCAATGGTAGCCCAGAAGGATTAACCGGATTTACAGCTAATAATGGTCGTGTATTAATTATGATGCCGCATCCGGAACGTGTATTTTTAACACAACAATTTTCCTGGTACCCGCGCGGTTTAAGTCAGAACAGCCCATGGTTAAGAATGTTTCAAAATGCAAGAAAATGGGTAGGGTAGTTCATTTTTATTTATTAACCATAGATAGTCGTGATTGTTCAGGAGGCTGAAACGGATTTACTGGTTGCATCGACATTATTGCGCTAAACATTGGGTTGACTTCATTATCAAGAATTTTTTCTAGATTAAACATTTCTACAGTTATGTTTGGTTCTGTGGGTAAGCAAAGGGATAAAGGCGATGTTAAAGCTGATTCAGCTTGTTCCATACGCTCTCGGATATTCCCGTATTCATTGGTTATATTATTGACAATAATTATCTGTAATTGTTTATATCGATTTGTACTGAAGTAAAAAAGATCAAGATCAACGTGTGGCGGAGAAACTCTTGTAAATCGGATATCCAGATATGCTCGCATGGATTCAGTAAAATCAATACCTATTTTTTCTCTGAGTGCTTTGCAAATGCATAAAATTAAATCTGCTTTTGCACTAGATAATGTATGAAATGTCCATTCATCAAATATACTTTTCCATTCTTCTGGTTTGGCTATTATTAATTTTCCTAATAAAGTACTTTTTAAAAGTTCTTCTCGCTCAGCACTAGGTGGTTTTGCAAGCACTTTTCGATATACTAATAATTCGTTAAACAAGTGTAATCCCCGATGAGATGGATCGAGTAAGGACTTAATTTCTTCGCGCGGAATCCTACAATGAGTTTCTAACAGTTCAATAACGTAACGGATACTTTCTTGTTTATACCATTGGAGAATACAATCGCTAGCGAATACTCTATAAACAGAATCTCTTTTTGCTTGAAAAGAGGCTGTAGTCATTGCATGTAATTGTTGGTTAAGTGTCATATAAAAGTCATAAGCAACACAATTTAATAAATAATCCATACAAGTAAAGTCTTGTGTAAAAAGCTTATTAAACTGTGACGATAAAAAATAATTGATTGCTGGTTGATAATCTGGTGAATCTACCCCAGGAAATTTAGCAGATTTGAGTAATTTGATGATGTATAACACAACGCCCTGATGACTTCGTCGGATCATTTCATCTCGATGTGCTGCTGATGTACTGTCAAATCGTTTTGCAATATGAGTACCAGGATGTAGTAACTGATGGAGTGCAAGAGTTATTCTTCCTTGTTGATAAACTTTCGTACACATAGGTGCACATTCGTTAAATTGAACAAGATAAGGTGAGCGTTCGTTGTTTTCGGTAAACGTGCATACAAGCCCTTTCTCACAATCAACTGCAATACCGATTCGAGAACTAATTCTCCTAGCCAATCTGGGATCTTTGAAAAAACTTAATCTTTCGCCTACATCAAAACTTACTAAATTTACTGTCGTTTGAGATTTCGTACCGTATGTAGCAATCACTTGTAACATATTTTTAGCGAGTGACATCGAATCGTTATAAAGTTCAGGTTCATCAGCATTTAATTCTGCGTCTCGTCTTGATACGCCACCAAATATTCTTACTTGAATATGCCGACTCTGAGCAAACTCATTTAGTGCATCAACTAAACATTCTGGGTTCGTTTCTATAGTTAGATGGCCTGCAGCTAACTTTCCTGAATCTGGATCATAAATGGTAAAGCCAACGCAATGAAACAGCATAAAAGTTCCACCAATCTGTGGGCCTGGAACACCGCGTTGAATAATAATATAACCTTTTTCTAACACACCTATTGCAGATTGTTGAAATGCAGCATCATTTTTTTTATCGATACATGGTGTTTGATGTATCAGCGGTAGAAATGTATTAGCATGGTTGAGTAATAAATCTATATTAATTTCATTTGGATTAGCGACAAGAATATGTGCAAGTGTAAAAGGCATAATGAATTCTCAGCTCTTTAGCTAATAAACTACTGTTTTAAGTTTTATTGACGATTTGTAAACCAGTTATGATTTCACAGTGGGTGGTTCTGGCGGATTTACTGGTTGTTGCATTCTTGTACTGTGCGGTGAACGCCGATGAAATGGTGAACCTGAGCCATTTAAGATTGCAGGCTGTTGTATCAAAGACTTTCTATATTGTACTGCATCGAATGGTTTAAAAATTAATTCACGTTTTTCGTTAAAGTTTATTTCAACATCTATTCCTGATGTAAACACATTAACATACCCAAATTTACTCATATCTCTGGCGACTTTTGGTAAAGATGCTTTATGAGCAAGTAGTTCTGTTTTTACTTCGGCTAATAATGGATGATTCTTGTCACTTACAAGTATTTGTAAAGAAGTGATGTTATCCATAATAAGAGACTCAATACAGGTATTGATATCATTTTTGAGTTCGTCTAAGTGCTCGCGCGTATTAACAGGTATAATTGCTAAACTGCCAGGAGCAGGCACATCAGAAATTGCAGGGTTTTCAGGGCGGACGGCCAACACAACAAATATACTATCAGTAGTTAGCGTAACAACAGGAAAAGTTTCGCGTAACGTATCATAAATCTTGAATCTTCCAGGCACGACACCACTGGGTTGGGGTTGCTGTAAAGGTCGTTTATTCATGGTATTAGGCCCTCATACGCTATTAAACTCAATGTAACACTTAGTTTATCAAATTTAACAATAAATGCCCAGATTAAATGTAACTATTTCATTGTCTAGTTCAAAATAGACCGATTCTTACTTTCTTAAGCAACAATCTCTTTGTTTTTGGCTGTATCAAAATCAAAGTTCATTTGCTATTCTTGCAGAAAATAATAGAGTGCTGCAAGTTGCTTGGGTGCTCCCAGGTAATATATTGAAATATTAAGGTTTTTTTGTGAAAACAGCTGAAATTCGTCAAAAATTTCTTGATTACTTTAAAAATCAAGGGCATACCATTGTCGATTCTTCGCCTTTGGTGCCAGGCAATGACCCTACCTTATTGTTTACCAATGCAGGCATGGTGCAGTTTAAAGATGTCTTTTTAGGCAAAGACAAACGACCTTATACTCGAGCAACCACGGCACAGCGTTGTGTGCGCGCCGGTGGCAAGCATAATGATTTAGAAAATGTGGGTTACACCGCACGTCATCATACTTTTTTTGAAATGTTGGGTAATTTTAGTTTTGGTGACTATTTCAAACGCGAAGCCATTTTTTATGCCTGGAATTTTTTAACTGAAGTATTAAAGCTGCCTCGTGAGCGTTTATGGGTGACGGTTTATGAAACAGACGATGAAGCCGCAGATATTTGGTTAAATGAAATTAAAGCCGATCCCAAGCGTTTTTCTCGTTGTGGTGCGGCAGATAATTTTTGGTCGATGGGTGATACGGGTCCATGTGGCCCTTGTACGGAAATTTTTTACGATCATGGTCCTGAAATTCCAGGTGGTCCACCGGGATCAGAAAATGCTGATGCAGATCGTTACATCGAAATCTGGAATTTAGTGTTCATGCAATATAACCGTGCAGCAGATGGAACACTAACTCCATTGCCAAAACCTTCAGTGGATACGGGTATGGGGCTTGAACGCTTAGCAGCTGTTTTACAAGGTGTGCATGATAATTATGATATCGATCTGTTCCGTAATTTATTAAGCGCGATTGATGGGTTAATCAAAAAAAATAAAAATAACCAAAGCGAATTTTTGCAAGAAACGGAAGGCTCCCATCACAATACATCATCACGTGTTATTGCTGATCATATTCGTTCCGCAAGCTTTCTAATTGTTGATGGTGTTGTACCCTCTAATGAAGGACGTGGTTATGTCTTGCGTCGCATCATTCGTCGTGCATTGCGTCATGGTCACAAATTAGGTTTACCAGAAGATTTTTTTCATCAACTCGTAGGACCACTTGTTGCTGAAATGGGTGCTGCCTATCCAGAATTAAAAAGTGCACAAGCAATTATTGAGAAAGTATTAGCTGCTGAAGAACAACAATTTGCGCGCACACTCACTCAAGGGTTAAAAATATTTTCACAAGAATTAAGTAAATTAAATTCACAAACAATTCCCGGCGAAATTATTTTTCGCTTGTATGACACTTATGGTTTTCCGGTTGATTTAACCGCGGATATTGCACGTGAACAAGGTTATGAACTTGATTACACCGGCTTTCAAGAATACATGCAAAAGCAGCGTGAGCAATCACAAGCGGCCAGTCAATTTGGTGTTGCCACTGATGAAATACAAGAAATCGAACACTATTCAGAATTTGCTGGTTATGAACGTTTGGAAGATGAAGTATCGGTGATTGGTTTATTTCGTGATGGAGTTCCAGTCACGCAGCTCCAAGCAGGTGAATCGGGTTGGGTCATTTTAAATCGCACGCCATTTTATGCGCAGGCAGGTGGTCAAGTTGGTGATCAAGGCCAATTACATTGGCCAGAAGGTGCCTTCGAGGTAACGGATACGCGTTTTCAGGGACAAGCACATTTACATATAGGAACAGTAAAAAGTGGCGAATTACAAATAAATCAAATTATCACC
>CAYSGV010000099.1:0-9252 GCA_964430685.1 uncultured Gammaproteobacteria bacterium | reverse complement strand
TGGGCAAAATCGAAAGCATGTGATAGATTTTATAAACTCAAAAATCTATTTTAATGTAATTTTTATATTGAAATTTTTACAGTATCATATTATTTTTGTAAAGTATTTTATAAAAAAAGACTTTATTGACTATTGGGGAACCTACGTGGCAACCTCCAACTACGAAATATTATTTAGAGATTGCTGCGGGCAGTATGCTTTTAATTATCTTGCATTAAAATCAATAAGTTAGTACAATACCCCGATTATTGAGGAACTAATCAATGCAAAAACCTCCAGAAGTAGTTCAACCATTTATTCCATTTGATTTCAGCCGACTTAAAGTATTTCACCCCGCTTTAATTTATACATTTAAGCCAGAAGATACCCTACGTACATTTCCAGACGATTTGCATTATTTGTTTTATAATTTTCGTTATGCCTGCGGTCAAATGCGCGATTTACTGGAAGCTTATGTTTATGCTGAAACAGTCATTTTGACTGAAATACGTCAAATCGGTATTACCAATATTACCCCAGAACAATTATTACATTGGCTTGACCAAATTCATTTGCGCATCGCCAACAGCATGGCAAAAGATGCACAAGCAGCGGGCCATACAAATGTAAAAGCTGGCGAATATTCCAAATCTCAAGTTGTTCGTTGGAAATCGGATGCGCGTGCTTACAATATTTATCGCGATTTTCTTTTAGATATCTCCTCAGAAGAAGAAACATTGAAACTAACAACTGAAATTGGTATTGCCATTGAAGACAGCAGGCAATATATGCGTGTACTAACTCGTCTGCGCAATGATTCAACTATTCCTATTCCACAACAAAATGCTGAGGGTTCATCTCCTGATTCTAATAGAGATTACACTTGTGCAAAATTATCTTATTGCTATCACCGGGGGGGATTAACAGCTGAAGAAAAAGCGGCAGTTGATCGAATCGTGAAACATTGCATACCACCAGAACAGTATCCACAAGCCAGACAAGAATTTGCTGAAAAAATTATCCAACAATTACGACGATTAAATCCCAATAATATCGATGAAGTAGTCGACTTAATATTTAACCTTTTTTATAGCGCTACGGATATACATTGTTATTTTAACGGCAACGGTAGAGATATTACCTGTTTTGACAATGTCATGCTCGTCGCATTAGGCTACCCTTATATATTAATGCGCACAATGAACGACTGTCGCAACCCTGAAAGTTTGTATGCCAAAGGTATTCTTCATATCGATTCGAAACCTGAAATTTTAAAAGAACATCTTAAAAAGCGCATTCTCGATGCGAAACAAAATGGCACATATCACCATGAAAAAATGCAGCGCGCAACTGAATTACAAGTTAAGATGGATGAGATTATCACTCAAATTATCAAACAATTTACAGATTATAATATCATTGCAGCGTTTAACGATTATTATATCATTCCCAATGAACAATTAAGTAAAAATTATCCCAAGAAATTAGAAGAACAACTTGTTGTGGAAGCAGCGTTTATTGAAAAATGCTATGAAACATTTAAAGATTTGTATAAAAAACTCTTACAACAGAAATTAGCACCGGCAATTGTGTCCCCTGCCGTGCAAGCAAAACCTGCTTCTAAAGAGAGGGCGCTTGTGATCAATCAAATTGAACGAATTACCGGTATTACCGGCGCACTTTATTCTACCCAGAATGACAACTATGTAATAGTGTTACCTAATGGCAAACAAGATTCGAAGCTCGCAAAAAAAATAGTACGACATTTTCACACAACAAATACAGCTAAAGCAGAATGGGAGTACAATACACAAACAAAAAAATACGTCGTTAAACTACGCTCCATTAATATTACACAATTACAAGCTATTTCGCCGTGTACCATTGCACAAGCGAATAACACTGGTGTGCAGAAAAGAACCCCTTAACTATCTCCGTCACATCGTTCATGCAAGTTTGCTCGTTTTTATCACTTGTATTCATAAGAAGTTGTCAAATTGAACGGTATCCATTAGCATGATCAATAAGCTTTTAATATTATTCATGCACAACGTCAGGTTATCACCATGACTAACGAATTTATGCCTCTCGCAGCGCGTTTTCGCCCCCAATCACTTGATGAATTTGTGGGGCAAACCCATTTATTAGGTCCAGGGAAACCCTTGCGTCGTGCGATTGAACAAGGCCAATTGCATTCGATGATTTTTTGGGGTCCACCAGGCACTGGTAAAACCACATTAGCGCGGTTATTGGCCAAACAAACCCATTCTCGTTTTGAATCCATTTCGGCTGTTCTCGCCGGTGTAAAAGATATCCGCGCCGCAGTGGTACGCGCCCAAGAAGCGCAACAAAAAGACAAACAAGCCACCATTCTCTTTATCGATGAAGTACATCGCTTTAACAAAAGTCAGCAAGATGCTTTTTTACCTTATGTAGAAGATGGCACATTTACGTTTATTGGCGCAACAACAGAAAATCCATCGTTTGAACTCATTAACGCATTACTCTCCCGTACACGTGTTTATGTGTTAAAAAGTTTACAAGAAAATGAAATCGTTACCATCATTCAGCGCGTGCTTAAAGAAATTAATTTTGTTATTGCAGAATCACTTTGCCAACAAATTGCACTCGCAGCAGATGGTGATGCCCGACGCGCTTTAAATATCGTAGAAATACTGCACGCATTGGATCAACCTGTTACAGAAAAACTCATTGCCGAAGTTTGCAGCCAAGGTACACGTCGCTTTGATAAACAAGGTGAAGTGTTTTATGACCAAATTTCTGCTTTACACAAATCAGTACGTGGCTCGTCACCCGATGCAGCATTATATTGGTTGTGCCGCATGCTCGATGGTGGCTGCGATCCACTTTATCTTGCCCGTCGTATTGCACGGATGGCTACTGAGGATATTGGTAACGCCGATCCGCGCGCATTAGAATTAGCACTGAACGCTTGGGATATACAAGAACGTTTAGGTAGTCCAGAAGGTGAACTTGCGCTCGCACAAGCAGTCATTTATATGGCAGTTGCTGCAAAAAGCAATGCAACTTATGTGGCTTTTAATGCCGCTATGCAAGATGCCAAAGATTTAGGATCACTAGAAGTGCCATTACATTTACGCAATGCGCCAACACAACTGATGAAGAAATTAGGTTATGCCAAAGAATATCATTATGCGCATAATGCACCCAATGCCTATATTGCTGGTGAAAATTATTTTCCTGAAGATATGCCTCAACGCGAATACTATAAACCGGTACCACGCGGTCTAGAAATTAAAATTGCTGAAAAATTAGCAGAGCTGAAAGAATTAGACAAGCAAGCAAAGTAAAAGAATATCAGTATGCTCACAGCTTGGGGCTATGATCTACAACTGATACGAGACTAGTTGTGCTCGCGATTTCCTGCGCTTTTTTACAAACGGCTTTTTCAAATACAGAAGCACCATGTTTACGCGCAGCAGAATGAGTTACACTGACACTTTCGCTTGCTAATGGTGTCGATGACTTACTACCATCAGGTTCGAGTTTTATTTTTTTTGCCGGTCTAGGTTGCATGTCTGCTGATGTATCATACTCCATTTCATCAGATTGTTTATCTTGATTTGATTGCCCACCCCCTCCATCTGTCGCAAGACTTGTATCATAGCTTCGTTTTTTCACGCCTGCAGTGTTGCTGCTTGCTTCTACTGATGATTGATGTTTAGGCGAACCACCAAAACCCGGATCATCTGGATCTTCATCATCTTTTTTACGTAAATGTTTATTCTTTTCAATTTCGTGTTCATCTGTAAAGTCACGTTTTTGTCGAAGTCTCTTCGATTGCGGTTCGAGTCCTAAATCACTACTGCTACGACTCAAATCTTCAGCACTCCCAGTGTGCAATCCATCTGCCTGCTCTTCATCATCTACTGGACGAGCAGCCATTCTTTGTTTCGCTTCTTCCTCCAAGCCACGCAGAGATTCTTCCAATGTATTATTGATAACCAGTAGTTTACGTACTGCTTCCCCTTTTTGATCTATATCGGTTGCTGATTGAAATTCTATACATGCCGCTTTAAAAGCATCACTTAGACTAGCAAATTTCTGCTTCGTCAATTCTACACTAATTATACTTGGCGTTGCTCTGTTAAATATGGAACGATCTGCTTCTTCATCGCTGTCGTAACTTTCTTCGCTCTGCTCATAACTAGAATCCAATGAGCTATCCTCCTCTTCTTCATCAAATAATGCTGGTTGACTTGGAGCTGTTGGGCGATCTAGTTCCATTACATCATCTGCATCATCTTCTTCAACATCCACACCATCTTCCTCATTCAAGTCACCTCCATCATAAAATTCTTCCTCAACATCCACACCAGCTTCCTCATCCAAATCTTCTTCATCATTTAAATCATATTCGCCACCCATATCTACTTCTTCCAAATCTTCTGCTGCCGGTTCACTTACTTCTGTTCGCCTAAGTGTGACATCAAACTCTTCATCAGCTACCTGTTCGCCCTTGGCTAAACGCTCGTACAAACCCAGTTGCCTTTCCATGTATGCACAAGAATTAGTTAAACTCTCAAAGTAATCATTAACTAGCTCTTCTTCTGTTTGCTTCGGATCAGAATAATGATGATACGGATATCTTATCGTTAACTCATTAAAAACTGCATCATAAAGTTTATCGCCATTAATTTTTCCATCCTCTCCTACGAGTGCTGCCCAAGTTGGTTTTGAAGCATAACCTTCGCGTTCATAATCTTGCGCAACACGATCTAAAAAACCTTTCATGATCGTCTGCTGATGTCGTTCTTGTAAATTAGGACACAGTACAAACATCATAGCTAAATGATCAGCAGCTAAACGGTACAAACGTTCCGGAGGTTCATCCGTATAACGTGTGCGGGCAACATCAACTTCTTTATCAGGCTTCTCAACACGTGCTGCGCCTTGAGGAAAAGGCCGATAATCAAATACACTATGAATACTATCAACAACTTCTTTAAGTTCAGGTTCTGATAGCAGAAATTTACCTCGGATATTTTTTATTCTCTCTTTACCTCGTGCATCTGGATTGGCAAGTTTGGCAGATTGCTTAATTGCAGCCTGTGCAGCTTCAGGACTATCATATTCAAAATTAGTCACTTTCCATTCAGCAACGGCAAGAACTTTGATTGCTTCTCGCACAACATTACCTTCATCTTTTTTACCTGGGCCACTTTGTGTATCAGGTGTAGGGTTAACTATGCCTTTTTTAGCATTCGTTGATAACATAATCGCTTCTTGTCTTCGGTTATAGAGCTCAAAACATTTTGTGGCGAGCTCTTCTCCTTGCATCCAGCTATAATTTTCTTGGTATTCTTTAGTATTCTTAAATCGGTCATACCATGCTTGTATGGTATCTTCTTGATCAGTGAAAGCACTACTTGAGTCAGCAGATCGTTTAGTTTTTCGCTGTGAACGACGAAGATGTTCTTCATCATATATAACAGTTTCCTTAAAGCTTGCTTGAATTTGCTCTGGATCAGTTGGTGTTACGTAAAAATCAAGTTTATCTAATGTCAATTTAATAAAAGTCATCACATCCGTATCAGGCTCAAGTGAATTACTCATTGCATAACCAATTACTGCAATAGGCGAAACGTGTCGATCTTGTGCGCCACTTTCACGCGGATTTGCTGTTGCAGTTGCATATTGATAAGACTTACCACGTTGTTCGAGCGTACTGAGTTTTTGCTCTCTATCAAAATTAACTGTAAACGATGTTGCTGTAGATACTTCCACTGCTTGATAGCGCTCTTCAGCTTCACGGCGAAACGCTGCTGCGTCTTCAAGTTGTCCAAGTGCTCTGCGGGCTATGAAATCAGTTTGTACAACTTTGCCACGAAGCTGCTGGAGGGCTTGTAACAATTCAGGTGCCATGTCTGTGGCATGTAAAGCAAGAATATCATCCAAATCTTGGTAAGCTGGCCTACCCAGATCATCACGATGTAAACCCCCTTCAAACACCGGTATTGCTTGTTCACTACTTGTCGCTGGTAACTCATCATCATCAAGCAAACCTAATTCTTCTTCTCGTACTCTGTCTGTTCGAACTGGCGGTGCCACTTCTACTTCTTCTTGCTCTACTTCAACTACCGGTGCTGCAATACGCTGCGCAGCACTTCTTTCAGCAAGCTGTACACGCTGTTGAATATAATTTTCTTCAATACTAGAAAAATTCACTTCAGCTTTATCTGCTTTCTCCTGCCAAGTTTTTTGTAATTCTGTGGCAAGTTTTTGCAGTTGCGCTACACGATGTTGTAAATATGCATTCACACCAGCTTCATCATGTCCCATACGACCAGTAGCTAACCCACCCCCAATTGATACACTACCATCACGAAAAGCTGGAATAACAACAGTCCGACCATTTTTCAAATGTGCTTCGAGTTCATCAAAAGTTGCAGCAATGGCTAATATGATGACATTGCTTCGCTGTTCCACTGGTCCAGTATCCATACAGATAGGCACACCTATTATATTGGGTGGGTATGTACTCGCTGTTTCAACTATGTAACCAGCTTCTCTTGCTGCTGAGATATTTTCTTCAGATACATATATCCAATTTGCATGTATTCTTGGGTCTGCATCTGGCGGTAAAGCAAAACTCGCATGTGCTAACATGTCTCGCGCTTGACCACCACCACCTTGTCTGATGGGTGTGAAATCATGTTGAAAACCCAAACCACTTTTACAAGCATCAAAAGTTTTCTGCCAATCTGGTCCTAATTGCCCCTGCCATTGATTGTGAAAATTATCATTCGCCTCGACATTATCGCCAAAAACAAATACCACATCACGATGGGTGGCAATATCACGTGGATATTGGAGAAAAGTTGTTGGGTCTGCTTTTTGTCTGGTACCATTGCCATACAAAATAACACGTGGACCTGCGTCAGTTTTTGCTAAGGCGCGCTCAAGACTGGCAGAATCTTTAATATGTGTTGTTTGATCTTCGCTTGTTTTTCGCATTGCATACCTTTCTTCCCCCAAACTTTTCGATAGTTATTATTCACACGCTTCAGTTAATTTTGGCTTCATATTGTTATCCAGGCACCCTACTAAATTAAGTATAGGATATTTATATTATGATTTAACAATGGGAATCCATTGCTAAATTCTCATTATTTTTCAAAAGCTTAAGCAAACCTTAAGGTCATGGCGGCATAATTAAATAAAGTCTAATTTTTATTTAATACTTGTGAAACATTTATGCCTGCAGGCACTATCAGTCTTGGAATAAAACCAATCCCAAAAACCATTCAACTGGTTTGGGTTGGCAAAAACATTCCTGTAAAATATTTACATCATATTTTGTCTACACTTGCATTCAGTAAAGCACAAGGTTTTACAGTACAAATATGGACGACTAAACAGAACCGCATTCTGCAGTCAGCCGCCATGTTTGATGTCCTACTACCTGGTCTTAAAATTCGCTATGCTGATGAAGTAATCAACTTTGTTAAGAAGGCCTATAAGCCTAATGTAAGTAAAAAAATACTAGCGATATTGACACGCGAGCTTGCTGGTTTTCACAATTTTGCGGCATACAGTGATTTATTTCGTTTACTGGTATTAAAAATGGAAGGTGGTTATTATCTCGATGCAGATCTAAGAGCATTTCATTCAATTAAGGCGCAATTTGCTAAACATGAATTTCTCATCGCCTTTACTAAAGATGAAACCGGCAGTATTGATGCTGCTTACAATGCGGCGATGGCATCTCTTCCCAATCATCAAATTTTAGATGAAGCAATAAATGAATTGTTAAACCACTATGATGATCTCGATAACGAATTAGCTGATAAAGAACATGCTTCGAGTCATCAAACACGCATGGATCATAAACGCCAATTTTGCCATGATGATCGAATCAATTTAACTGTAGAAACATCAGGCCCGGGTCTGATGCATGATATTATTATGAAATATGTTGAACCTTTTTATAAAAAAGAGATTTATACTTTGGGCATACTCGATATATATGCTTCAAAAGCCAAATATATTCGGGAGAATCTTGCCTTTAAATTAGAACCCAACAAAATAAAACGTAAGGAAAAAATTAAATTTTTCGACCTTATACCACATCAATCGCAAACACGTTTGGGTATGAGCAAAAGAGTACTGTTTAGCGATATGTCTTGGGATCCTAAAAAAGATGAGCCCTGCAAAAATGAAAAACATGTGGTCAAGCATTATAGTTTCGATTGCTAAATTAAAGTTATTTGACATTACTACGGATTAATTATTTTTGTAAATAATATATTTATAATGTATCATGAAAATATAAATTTATTAGATTAATTTTAAGTGGCAGAAGTCCATGCGATATGCTTTATTTGTTGAACTAGAACTAGTCTTAAACGAAATCATAGAAATAAGAAAAACGTATAGTACTTCTAAACAGCGACAAGAGATATCTAGTGCTTATCAAATTCTAGATAAAATAGTACTTCAACTTGAAAGTCAAACCGATGCACAGCTGTATCACAGCATGGCACAAATCTATGCGGATTTAATTAGTGCAAAGCAATTGTTTGCAAGCTTTAAAACACAGAAGTTTTATTTTAGAATAAGTTATTGTGTATATTATTGCCAAGAATATGTAGCCGAACATACACGCTATGATGTGGTTGATATAAGCAAATTTCCATTTGCCAAATTCTATGCGCATGCGCAAGAACTATCTAGCGGCTACTTGCTACCGATTGAACCTTTTGTTACGCAGCAGCCGTCTAAATTTCCACAAAGTGCGCTGACTAAATCTGACATTATAAAACGCATAACCATTCGCGATTTTGATGATCATGTATTTCGTGCTGCAGCATCCAAAGAATTTTATGCTGATCTGATCATCAAAGCGATGCAACAATCAAATAGAGCGATGGATATGATTACACTTTGCTTAACGATGCCTGGTGTTAGAATCGTTGTGATGCCAAGAACGGTACTCAATCAGTTTACACCCGGAGTAGCAAGCTATCATATTCGATTTAGAGAATTAATGATTGGTACATGGGATGGTTTATGTTTCGCTGATGAAATATTTCTTGCTGATTTTATTCATGAAGTAATAGGACACGGTGGAACTTCTTTAATTATTGGAAACAAAATTGAACTATTGACGAGTGTTTATTTTAAAAGTAGTCCAGGGAATATATTCGTGGACATTGGTGGACCTATTGCAAATTTAATTTTCGGTGGCTTTACATTTTATATTCTAACAAGAAAATCTTTTGACAAATT
>CAYSGV010000098.1:0-9257 GCA_964430685.1 uncultured Gammaproteobacteria bacterium | reverse complement strand
AAGATGTCATTACCGACAAATTACGAATTTATTTATGTTCCGTTTGGCGGCCCGCGAACAAAACCCAAAGCATGCAACTACGCACTCAATTTTGCTAGAGGTGAATATGTTGCCTTATTTGATGTGGAAGATTCACCTGAGCCCGATCAATTGAAAAAAGTGGTGGCCACTTTTCGTAAATCGGATGAACAACTTGTTTGTGTGCAATGTCGTCTCTCTTATTACAATATTAAAGAAAATTGGCTCACAAGGTTATTTACTTTGGAATATTCATATTGGTTTGATTTACTCTTACCAACCATGAGCTTTTTACATTTGCCGGTGCCTTTGGGCGGCACCAGTAACCATTTGCGCACATCGGTCATCCGCAAAATATCTGCGTGGGATCCGTTTAATGTCACAGAAGATGCAGAGCTCGGTTTACGTTTGCATCGACTGGGTTTGAAAACCAAAGTTATTGATTCGGTCACTTATGAAGAGTCACCCGTGCAAGTTCGCAATTGGTTCAAACAGCGCGCGCGCTGGATCAAGGGTTATATGCTCACTTATTTGGTCCATATGCGTCGCCCATTTAAAACATTGCGCATCATGGGACCTTATGGATTTTTAAGTCTACAATTTTTAATTGGTGGTACACCGCTCAGTAATTTGATGAACATTGTTGTCTGGGCCATCTTTGCCATCACCTGGTTGATGGGACCTGATGCAACCAATTATATGTTTCCCGAACCTATTTTATCAGTAGCTATATTTAATCTCATTGTTGGTACCATTATTATCATCATCTTAAATATGTTGGCCATCGTTCGGCGCGGTTGGTATACGATGAGCTTATTTACCATTCTTTCACCGATTTACTGGTTACTCATGAGTTTCGCCAGTTACCGTGCTCTTTATCAATTGATTACTAAACCAAGCCAATGGGACAAAACCAAGCACGGTGTCAGCCGTTACTTGGCCAATCCAGATATTTAGCGCTTTATCAGCCCATTTACAGATTGGTCTCTATCGGTCATGATAGAGATCTACCCTCATTGAAGAGGTGATGCCGTTTTTCACCATAGCAAGGACTCGCGTAGTCATTGTGAAGCGCCTAGCAGTCACAATGGCAATAACAAACCGTGTATATTTAAAAATACGATTTGGTATCGTATAACTACAAGAGGAAACTACTATGCGTTATAACGTTAGCTTTACGCCATCAAACGCCAACCGAGAAAAATCAGCAATTATCGATATACGCTGCGGTATGTCAGGTTATACCATCGCTCGCAATCCACCTTCAGGTTATTACTTTCAATGTACAATCACTATTGCCACAGAATTTATGGCTTTTTTACGCGAAGTGGCAGCTGAAGGCACCATTCAGTTTTTAGATGAATTGCTTACCGGCTTCGAACCCAATACGCAAAGTGGTTATGATTGCTTCATCACCAGAATGGAAGATCTGGTCAAATATGTGCCTGTTTTTATAAACCTATTAAATGCGCTGAACCTAAAACCTTTGAGTGGTGCACCAGCAAAAGAACAATTAATTATTGATCTAACTAGTTATCTTGAACAAATACAACGCGATGCACCTGCAATGATCGCAGAAGAACGAAGACGTCAGCCAATACGACGAGCTCGTGAACAGTCGGTTTTAACTATAGACACAAATTCTTCTATGCCAAAATCCAGGGCAGCATTGATCACTTCTGGACTTTTGCTACTATCTTTTATCTTCGTAACCATTATGTTGGTAATGCTCGCGGGACCTATGGGGCTGTTGGGTTCATTTGCGATTAGTACCAAAGCAGCATTGATTACCGCCGCAATCATGGCCATAGCCGCAAGCGTGAGTGGAATATTTTCTGGTATTTTTATGGCAAGAAATTGTTGTCCATTACCCACCAACGATTATCAGCGTGCTGCAACGGATGATATTAGTGATACATTGGAACGCGATCCGGAAACCAGAGGAAGACCGAGAATGCAATTAGGAACATTGGCATCAGCAGCACCACCACTTACAGCCCGTGAACAATTGCTCGGCAGACGTGATCCACCAGCTACAGCACCTGCACCGGATGCACGTGTACTATTATTAGGCAGTTCAGCGGGTAGACGAAATCCTGTTGGTGCGTTTAGACATGAATATCCGAAACTTTCTGATCTTTTAGAAGCACCTACTTTCACTGGTTTTCCCAATGCCAAAGCTGCTGCAGCCACTGCCGGTGTTGATCAAACAGATCAATCTCCGCCAGCAGCAGAAGGCGATCGTCAACCATCACCTCCTGCCTCTGGGAGCTCGCTTACATGATGAGTGTTTATCAAAAAATATTTCGCATTACAGCAGGCCTGCTCTTATTAGCTTCACTCAACGCCTGTCAAACTAGAGTGCCGTCGAATATTCCGACTATGACATTGACGAAAGTAAAGTTTAATCAATTAGCTTATTGGCAAGAAGATGATCATACACATGCTTTAGCTGCATTTAAGCGCTCGTGTAGCGTTATTCACAAAATGAATGCTAAAGCACAGTTTAGCCCCATAAAACAAGCGGGCAAAGTTAAGTCTTGGCAAAAAATTTGTAGCAAGGCAGAAAAAGTGCCGAAACATGATAATGTAGCCGCACGTAAATTCTTTGAGACTTGGTTTGAACCTTATCAAGTCGGTGATCGCTTTAACCCCGATGGTTTATTTACGGCTTATTATTTGCCTTTATTACAGGTTAGTAGCAAACCGGATGCACGCTACAATGTTCCTATTTATGCTCGACCAACCGATTTAACCAAGTTATTTAAACACGGTCGCAGTATGGTGGTACAAATTAAAAATAATCGATATCTGCCTTATCCGGATCGCGCAGCCATTAAAGAAGGTGCCATTCATAAAACGGCGCCGGTGCTTTTTTGGGGTAATAACGAAATTGATGTATTTTTTGCGCAAATTCAAGGTTCCGCAATTGTACAATTACCAAACCAAAAACAATTCGTCATTGGTTATGCCGGTACCAATGGCCATCCTTATACATCCATTGGAAAAGTTCTGGTTGAAAAAGGCGCGCTCACCATGCAAACCGTCTCCATGCAAACCATACGTGCTTGGCTAGATGCGCATCCTGATCAATTACACGAAATTTTAAACACCAATGCTTCTTATGTATTTTTTAAAATATTAAAAGATGATCAACCTGTGGGAACGCAACAAGTTCCGCTCACACCTAAACGTTCACTGGCGATTGATACACGTTATATTCCTTTGGGTGCACCAATATGGCTCAATACCAATCTGCCACATTACGATAATGCAGAACAATGGACCCCATTTAATCAGTTGCTTATTGCGCAAGATACGGGAGGCGCCATTAAAGGCATTGTGCGCGGTGATATTTATTTAGGTGGTGGTGAACAAGCTACCTTTATTGCTGGACATATGAATAATTTAGGTCAGTATTGGTTGTTGTTACCCAGTTAGATGGTTGTCGTCATGGCTAACTGATGCCCGCATCCATTTTCTATATCCGACTATATTGCTTTCAACCTAGAAGTTGACCGTTTATATCATTCACTTACTTGCCCAATTTCAAATCAACCAATTGCTTTTGAGGAGTTTCTAATTCACAATCAAGTAAAGGTTTTAGCAAAGCATTTTTCTGTACAAATGCTTTGTCCTCTTCTGCAATTTTTGCATCCAGGAAAAATTTTGCTTTTATACCTTGTAATCGCAACACCAATTCATATGCTTCACTAGGTATATCACGTTGATCAGTTTCTAGTTTTAGTTGTTTGCCAATTTCTTCATCGGCACGGCTTAAACATGCTTTCGCTTTTTGTAAATTTCGCTCCACGCTAACGCTAGAATTAGCGACAGGTATAAGTTTTTGTACTTTTCTCAAAACACATATTGCATAGTCAACCATGATGCAAGGATCATCATTGGTTAATGCGCGTGCTGTTTTAAGTATGTTTAATGCTGCAGCATATTGTGCAAGAGCCGTAAAGGTTAATGCATAGAAATGCCAAGCAACCACATATTTTGGCATCTGTCTTGTTGATTCACGCAGTGAATCTGCAGCATTTAAATAAAACTTCTCTCTGCTTGTCTCATCACTAGACACAAGACCCATCTTAAGCTGCAACAGACCTTTATTTAAGTAAAAATACCCTTGCTCTTCTTTAGTTAAAATTTGTTGCTTATGTTTGGCCGCATCTGGCTTTGTTGTTTCGGATAATGCTGCATTTTCTTTCTTCTCTAATGCATCCTTTATATATTTTAAGGCAAGCTGATATACCTCATTTATGTTGTTAGGTATTTCAATAATTACTTTGGCACCATCGGTTTTCAGTGTCTCAAGTACACGTTGTGGCCTGAGTGATTCTTTAGATTCATCTGGTTCACTTAATACACCAGCCAAATTTTCTAGCCCATCAGCTAGATTATTCAATGCGCGCGCACTGCTGCGGGTAAATTTGTTTCCCAAAAGAGCTCCGTAACATTTAGCCGCTTGATCAAAATTGATCACCGACTGTTTAAAATATTTAATCTGATTGCTTTTATCTAATTTTCCTAAACGCAAACAAACATTCCCAAAGCAGTAAAATAATTGACTGAGCCGTTGCATTTGTTTTTCTTTTAATTTTACTGTTTGTGTTCCCTTAACAATTTTAAGGAATGAACTATCTAAGTTGTATAGATTACCGTATACCTCTTTGCAGATTTTAATTTTTTCAACATCGTCTTTTAGGTTATCGCTTTCTACAAGCTTGATAAAATTAATTCTTATCAAAGCATCTACATAATTTAAGCTTGACTCAATGGTTCTTTCATCATGTTCTATTACATGCTCATCTTCCTGAGAAACGCTTTTAAAAGCAGATTCATTTATAATTAACACATGGTTGAAATTGGCACGTGCGGCGTCATAATCTTTCTGCCTATAAAAGCAGTCTCCTTGTTTTATTAGAATTTCTGAGCTTTCTGCATTATCCTGGCTTTTGGTATTTTGCAAACATATGTTAAATTCTAGAATGGCTGCCATATAATCTTCTCGATCGTAATAATATTCCGCACGATATTTTTGGTGTTGATATTCTTCTAGCAGTCTTTCTTCTGTTCTCTGACCGATATATTCAATAATTTTACGACTTGTTTTGGCTTGATTTATATTGACTCGATCTAATCGCGCACCAATATAGATAATATCTCTTAAGTCAGCACCACTAAAATCTGCATCCGAAAATTCACCGCCTGACAAATCAGCCCCTTCTATAGATGCATTGGTAAATTTTGCACCCTTGGCAGTTACACCAACTAAATTTGCACTATTTAGAATTGCTCCTTTAAATGAACATGAAATGTTGCTTCCCGAAAAGTTGGCATTGGTTAGATTAAGCTCATCAAAATTAAGTAGGCTTAAATCAAGGCAGCTAAAATCTGCATTTCTATAAAATGAATCATAATCTGTACCAATTGCTAATACACTTTTTTCTTTAAGACTAATATTATATTGGGTTTTTATATCTGGAAGGTCTTTTGCTTTAAAATCCTGAAAACTTGTGTAATTCGCTTCTTTGACATCCTCATCAATGTCATTTGGTTTTCTTGAGTTTATTTGCTCTAATAGTTTTTTATATAGTTTTTTGTAATTATCATTATTTTCATTTCTATATAAAAAGATACAAAATTCTCGCAATGAAATAGTGGCATTATGTTTGTAGTTTGCGTAACAATTAAGTATTAAATATGCTTTTATCCATTCTTGTTTTACGGTTATAGGAGCCGACACTTGTAATTCATAATTCACATATCTTATTAACCTAGTCATCAATACAGGTCGGTCGAAAATATTATAATTTTTCCTATAGTTAGAATGAAACTCTATATTTTTTGAGTCAAATACCTTGCGATCGGCATCTGAACATTTTCGTATGCCATACTTGGGCATTCCATCCTTAGTCGTATGAGGCTCACCATAAGACCATAACCCACCATCTATTCTTACCAAAGGTCGGCTAATCAATCCTTCAGCGGTCCAAGCATCCTCTTTCAGTTTTTTTGTTGAGAGCTTACGATTGGTAAAAGAAGTACCTACTAAAGCATTTTCCCAAGAGTTAGTCCATTCTCCTCCTGAAAATCCAAATTGAACACCCTCCAAAAGGGTTTCTGTATTCAATGGCTTTTTATGTAGGCCAATATAAAATATTGCTCTAATACACATCACTGATGCTAAATCAAACATCCCACGTTGGTCTAACTGGTAAATTTGGGTTGAATAAATAGAAAATAATTTCGCAGCAAATTCCCTCACATTTAGTGAAGTATGAACTCGTTGGTTTTGCATTTCTAAACAAAGATGCTCTGGTATATCTTTTGCTGGATCAAGTTTTTTAAAAAGTTGCTCTGCACCTTTCTTGGCAGCAAATCCTGCTGCGCCTGCAAGAGGTGCCGCAAAAAAAACCAATGGTGGGCAGGTAGCAGTTATCAATGCTGTAATACCCGCTGAAACGCCACTACTGATGAGATCAGGTATTCCGCTTGTAATACTCGCATAATGTGTATCGGGTGGCTTGGCAAACTCTAGTTTCACACTAAACCAATTATTAAGAACATGTTGGGTTATATCTTCAATACATGCGGTAAAGAATTTCTCGTCGTCTGCATTTCTTGGCGGGTTAGCAAGAGGATCTAGACCAGTTAATGTACGGGTGGGTAATTCTTTGGCGACATCCATTATCATTTCTCCTTAACATCACGAGCAGCTAAGACTACAAAATCAGGAAGATGAATCATAATCCGAAGGAATTGTACCGTCAACAACTATAATGTATTAAATGTTTAACATCGTAAAACATCGCAGCTTGATTAAACAATTTTTAGTTTATTTAAAACGCGCTACTCACAGGTACTGCGAATGATCCACATTTTTTCATGTGTCATTTCATGCATCGTATAAGGAATACCGCCGATACCTTGTCCGGATAATTTACGTCCAGCAAAAGGCATCCAATCAACACGAAATGCAGTGTGATCATTAACTAAAACGGTTTTTGCTTCCAAATGTTTAATTGCTAGCATTGCATTATCTATATTTTTGGTAAAAATTGCCGATTGAAAACTATAAGGCAAGCTATTCGCAATTTGAATGGCATTATTTAAATTTTGGTATGCATATAAACAAACAACTGGACCAAATACTTCAAATTGTGAAACACGAACATCAAGCGGTGGTTTTTCAATAACCGTTGGTGCATAACATTGATTGCTTAATATTTGTCCGCCACATAAAATTTTGGCACCCTTATTTTTTGCTTCCATTACCCAATCATCAATACGCGTGACTTCTTTTGCATCAATAATTGGACCCACTTCTGTCCGTTCATCTAATGGATCACCTACTTTTAACTGTTGCGCTAATTTCGTTAATGAAACTGCCACGTCGGCAAATATTTTTTCATGAATAAAAATGCGTTGTACTGAAACACAAACTTGACCCGCATGATAAAAACCACCTTTAGTAATCAGCGGTAAGGCGTCCGTTAAATCAGCATCATCAGCAACAATAACAGGCGCCACACCTCCATGTTCAAGTGCACATTGTACACCAGGAGCAACAATGCTGCGTAAATGCCAACCAACTGCAGCTGACCCAATAAAAGATAAGAAACTAATTCGCGTATCAGCAACAAATTTTTCGGCAACATTACTGCTACAAAAAATAGCACTGCACCATTCTTTAGGTAACCCTGCTTCATACAGTAACGCAACCAACTTAAAACAAGAAAGTGGTGTGGCACTTGCTGGACGCACAATAACCGGACAACCCACAGCAATGGCTGGAATGATTTGATGAATAATTAAATTAACTGGATGATTAAATGCACTGATCGCAAAAACCAAACCGACGGGTTCGCGCAGGGTATAAGCCATGCGATTAAGGCTGCTCGCATTGAGTGCCATGGGAATTTGTGTGCCGTTTAATTGTTCTATATGATGAATGGCAATTTTCACACCTTGAATTGCGCGCGCTACTTCAACGCGCGAATCAATCAGTGGCTTACC
Source organism: uncultured Gammaproteobacteria bacterium (assembly GCA_964430685.1). Taxonomy (GTDB): domain Bacteria; phylum Pseudomonadota; class Gammaproteobacteria; order CAYSGV01; family CAYSGV01; genus CAYSGV01. The sequence goes on along the minus strand of CAYSGV010000098.1, from coordinate 1,214 downwards.
GCCTTCGTCAGCAGCAAGACGCGCAATCGCTTCCGCTTGCGCTTCGAGCAATGCATTAAATCGTTGCAAAATCGCCACGCGTTCTGCAACGGGTAACCATTTCTTTTTATCATTATAAAGCGCAAAACCCCTTGCAAAGAGTGGCTCTATTTCATCTGCAGTCATCTGCTGTAAAACTTGAATGGTTTGACCGCTATAAGGCGATTTAATTGCTACTTCCATATATTTATTGCATCCATTTTAAATTCAAGAGTTTCAATTATAACAAACACGTTTTGGCGTTGAGTTCTTCATTCAAAACACGCACATTTTCAGAATAATCAATCGGTACATCAATTACCTGTACGCCTTTTTGATTGAGACAATGTTTGAGGAGTTGCTGAAATTCTTCTGTTTTGCTTACGCGATGACCTTGTGCACCATAAGATTGTGCATATTGAACAAAATCAGGATTGTCAAAATCTAAACCAAAATTATCCATTTTCATTGCTTCTTGCTTCCATTTAATCATGCCATAACCATTGTCACGCAAAATCAATACTACTAAATCGAGTTTTAAACGCACAGCTGTTTCTAATTCTTGCGAGTTCATCATAAATCCGCCATCCCCACAGATAGCCATGATTTTACGTTGTGGATATACCAAGCGGGCGGCAATCGCTGCAGGTAATCCGGCCCCCATGCTGGCCAAAGCATTATCCAGTAACAATGTATTGGGCCCGTATGCTTTATAATTGCGCGCAAACCATATTTTATACATACCATTGTCTAAGCTTAAGATTCCATCGTCCGGCATAATTGTACGCACATCACTAACCAACCGTTGCGGAATAAGTGGAAACTTATTACTGTTCGCATCATCCGATAAGTGCGCATCAACTTCATGTTTAAATCGTTCAAAATACGTTAAATCCCAATGTGCAGGTTGTTTGATTTGCTCGGCAAGACTTTTAATGCTTGAAGTAATATCACCTAATACTTCTAAGGTTGGAAAATAAACTTCATCTACTTGTGCAGAAAAGAAATTAATGTGAATTACTTTAGTACCGTTAAGGTGCATAAAAAAGGGTGGCTTTTCGACAGTGTCATGACCAATATTGATGATGAGATCAGCTCGCTCGATGGCACAGTGCACATAATCGCGTTCGGAAAGCGCAGCGGTGCCTAAATAAAGTGGATGACGTTCATCAATGACACCTTTGCCCATTTGTGTA
>CAYSGV010000097.1:0-9284 GCA_964430685.1 uncultured Gammaproteobacteria bacterium | reverse complement strand
ATAGTATTGGATAGTTATCGCAACAATAATATAAAAGTAATTAACGCATATGGGCCAAGTGAAATAACTGTATGTGCCAGTTTAAACCATTATAATCATAATGGGGTGACAAATATAGGTTTGCCCATTTCCAATACTAAGTATTACGTATTAAATGCTAATTTAAAACCGTTACCTATCGGCGCTATTGGTGAGCTCTGCATTGCCAGTGTCGGATTAGCGCGTGGCTATTTAAATTTAAGTAAATTAACAGCAGAACGATTTATTGCTAATCCTTTTCAAGGCGAAGAAGAGAAAAAGAAAGGTTTAAATTCATTGTTATATAAAACAGGTGATTTAGTTCGTTGGTATGCAGATGGGCGGTTAGAATATATAGGTCGGAACGATTCGCAAGTAAACATTAGAGGATATCGAGTAGAATTAGGTGAAATAGAAGCAGTTATCAATGCATATACAAAAATTGAGAAAAGCGCTGTCATTGTTATAGGTGAGAATTCTGATTCACGAGAGCCATTAGCAAAAAACTTACATTTGGCTGCCTATTATGTAGCCAAAACTAAACTGGATGAAGCAAAACTTTTCTCTTATTTAAGAACACGCTTGCCAGAATATATGATCCCAAGTTTGTTAATACATCTTCAGCAATTACCCATATCTAATAGTGGAAAATTAGATAAAAAAGCGCTTCCAACACCTAGTTTTAACGATAACAATCAATATCTTGGCCCAAGAAACAGTATGGAAAAAAGAATGTGTCAGATTTGGGCTGACATTCTTGGCTTAACAGTGGACAAAGTAGGAGTCGAGCACGATTTCTTTAGTCTTGGAGGTAATAGCATACGAGCGATATTGCTAATCTCTAAATTAAACAAAGAATTTAATATAAGTAACAGCCAGTCGGGTATATTTACTCTCGATAAACTATTTCACGCTAAAACAATTAATGCGCTAATTAATTCAGCAGGTGCAGAAACATCAGTAAATGAAACATATAATTTATTTAAAGAAGATGTTGTATTAGCCAATGATATACAATTCTCAGCAGTGAAATCTAATTATAGAAATGAAAAAACAGTTTTATTAACGGGCGCCACTGGGTTTTTAGGAGCGTATCTATTACATGATTTATTAAATTCTGAAGCTGATAAAATTTATTGTTTAGTTAGAGCAGATACTTATGAGTCAGCATTGGCAAAAGTTAATAATAACTTAATGAACTACTATCCTGAATGTAATTATAAGGCGGATAAGATCGAAATTGTTGTTGGTGATTTTTCTCAGCATCAATTCGGAATGAATGAACATGATTATTATCAACTAGCAAATAATATAAATATTATCATACACAATGGTGCACAGGTTAATCATTTATATCCATATATGTTATTACGTCAAGCCAACGTAAGCGGCACTATGCATATTATACAATTTGCAGCTACCGGAAATCAAAAGGAAATTAATTATATATCCACTTTATCTGAAGCTATGCGCGAAACTGATGGTTTAGAGAGCTTACCTGAAAAATTTCCAGAAAAATGTTTTGAATATATTGATCAGTACAATGGCTATAATATTACTAAATTGGCGTCAGAAATATTACTTAAACAAGCTCATGAGCGAGGATGTAAGGTAAGGATTTTTCGTTTGGGATTAATATTTAATAAAAATAATAACGCATATCAGTTTGAGGAAAAGAGTCACTTTTATTCTTTAATAGCCGGGTGTATCCAACTTGCGCAATATCCAGATTTAGATACTTCATTTAACATTTCCCCAGTTGATTTTGTTAGCGAGGCAATTATCAAAATAATATTAGACTCAATAACAGATGATGTTGTGTTTAATTTTAGTAATCCACGGAAATTGCATTGGGATAAATTGATTTCGCAGCTAAAATTGGCCGGGTTTTTATTAAATTCAGTATCTCTCAATGTCTGGAACAAATTAACAAGTAATTTGCATGAGAGCAATCAATTGTTTAAATTTAGCCCGTCTTATCAAATTAAAAATAAAGAAAATAAACTAAATTATATTAATAATGACAATGTGCTTAATGCTTTATGTAAATTAAACATGGTCTATCCGTCAATATCAATTAAGGAAATTGTTAGCGGTATAGTCGTTAAACATGCATTATTGCTTGCAAACAAAGAGTTAATACAAGAAGAGGTATAAATGAGCATACTAATATACTTTAGCATTAATCATTCTAATTTTTAGTTTTTATGATGAAATTGACAGTATGTAACATTAAAAATTAATGATATATCACACATCATAAAATGTATTATTTTGTAAATATCAGGCTAATCGTTGTTGTGGTGTGGTGGGAGAGGGAGCATTTCTAACATTATTAGAGCTTACCCACTTAAAAAAGTAAGTTAGTGGATTACTACTTGCGGAGAACCATTTATTTCTGTCATCAGTAATCGCATTGCTTTCTTCGGGTTCACGGTTTAAAACAAGGTCTTCCAATTCAGATTGTTGGGCAGTATCGGTCCTATTTTCGTTGGGTAATTGCAGATTACTAGACTTTTGCTGCCACCTTAATTGCCAACTGAGATTAAGCACAGAACGACCTATTAGCTGAGCAAAATATATACCAATGATATCTGCTTTAAATACTTGGCTAAATAAATAGCATAATGGTAACGTTACAACAAATGCATTAAGAACTTCAATTCCGGTAGGTATGTATACGTCATATATTGCCTGTAGATTACCTATGGCATTTGAAGAAGTTGCCATTAAACATGCATTCATTCCTGCTAATAGGAAAGCAAATTTAACTAGGCTATTACTTACATCAAAATCTGTTTTATCATGTACGAAAAAATTCACAACTTGAGTAGATAATGCTACAAGGATAAGTGTCTCAAATAGAGCTAATGTAAAATTTGGTGCTAATCCAATTTTTGCAAATCGTCTCATATTCACATAATTATGTGAACCAGCATTTTGAGCAACACTAATCGACGTTGCCCTCGAAGTCGCATCTATTATTGGAAAGAGGTAGCTAAGATTTTGCCATGCCAGTTGATCAATAACAAGTCTACTAGTGCCTAGCCAACTTATCATAATGTTTATCAAAATATCGATTGGAAACTGAATGATACTAAACGCGGCGCTGGGAAAACCTAGTTTTAGAATTGTTCTTAGCTGTATAAATGTACTTCTACATCTAAAGTTAAATATACCATACTCAGTAAAGTCATCGCTTAAATAGAAATACGCTTTGAGCATACATACGCTTAATAACGTTTCAGCTAAATTTGCGTATGCGGCTCCTGCTAATCCTAATTTTGGCAATCCAAAATTACCCAATATGATGCCATAACTCAAAAGCACACCAATACCCTTAGGTAATATTGTAAACCAGACGGTATATTGTTGTTTCTGAATAGCGGAAAGAAAAGCAATATCAACATCTTTCCATCTTTCGAAGGGCAGACTAAAGCTCAGAGGAATTAGATATGATGCTGCAACTGAGCCCAACATTTCGTTGCCCCAGATTTTAGAAATGATAGGCTGTGACTGTGTTAATAGAATTATTACCGGCATACTTTCTAGTGTGCCCAATAACCAAGCTTGTTGTAAAATTGAGCCTGCGGTTTCGTAATTTCTTGCACTATAATTTTGGGCAACCATGGGTAATACAGGACGTAATATTGAGCCTTCTAGACCAGTTATGACGTTTTTTATCGTGAATGCAACAGAGGTTGCCGCTAGAGTTGAAGTATCTAGTCTTGAAATCATTAAAAACTTTAGATAATTACTAATAGTAAGCGAGAAATTATTTGCCGAGAAAGGTATGGCCATTTTAATTATCTGCAGTAGAGCATCTTTATAACTAATTTCTTGCGCTGTTAGATTTGCATGGACTACAGGTATAATATTAGTAGATGTATCTTCATCGATTGTATCTAAGGGCTGACCAGGGTTTTCTTCGCCACTATCTATATCAACAACTTCATTTTCTGAACTTTTTTCCATCTGAACATTCCTTAAAATGCGATATTTATAGTATATTTTTCATTTATTGGTAATTAATTAGCAAATTACGTATTTTGTTCCTATCAATTATTACATATTTAATGAGATGTGAAAAGGAAAAACCATCAGTAAAAATACGGATATATAAATATTGTAAAAACAATATGCTAATATTTATAGAATATTTAATATACATATGTATAATATATTCGGACGAATTAAAGTTTAGTTAACTATATATATATAAAGCGGAGTGATTTTTGATTCCACGAGAGATTTTACTTGGCCACCCTGAGAAATTGAATGTCTCTTTGAGTCCGGATGGTAAATATATTAGTTATTTATCCCCAATAGATGGGATATTAAATTTATGGATTGTCCCGATCGATAATCTAGAGCAACCAATATTAATAACCAATAATATTGAGCGAGGTATCAACCAATATTATTGGTTATATGACAATCAACATATTATTTATACTCAAAATAATACTGCCGATAATAATTTATGCCTATATAGCTTTAATCTCAATACGCATAAGATAAAACAACAATCCGAAGGAAACGTAACAGTATTGAAAATAAGCCACAAAATTCCTGATCAAATCTTAATTGGTGTAAATGAACCGGGTTCATTTTATTTTAACATTTACACATTAAGTTTTGCTAAATCGACAAAAAAACTTGTGCTATATAACAATAAGTTTGTGAATTTTCTCATCGATTATGATTTGCAAATACGTTTTGCTGAATTTATAAATGAAAAGGGGCAAAAAGAATATTTTGAATTCAAAAATAATGAATGGAGCTTATTCACAAAAATTTCAGTTGAAGACTCAGTAACTACTAAATTTTTGGATTTTGATATAACAGGTAGAATTCTTTATTTGCTAGACAGCCGTGAAAGAGATAAAGCTGCACTTAAATCAATGAATTTAAATACCGGCAAGACTACGACTTTAGTTGAAGATACGTATGTTGATATTAAGTACACACTTACCATTCATCCCACTGAAAAAACAATACAGGCAGTAATAGTTGTATATGATAAAGCGACTTATTACGTATTAGATAACACTATTAAAACTGATATCGATTATCTTTTAAATCTATGTGAGGGAAATCTATATATTAATGCTCGAACGCTAGACGATGCTATATGGCTTCTTGTATATGAAAGTGATTCCCAACCAATAAAATTTTACATGTATAACTACAATACCAAAGAAGCTACATTTTTGTTCACTAATAATAAAAAACTTGAAAAATATAATCTCGTAACGATGACACCCTTAATTATCAAAACGTTTGATGAGTTAAAATTGATTAGTTATATTAGTTTTCCGCCAGATGCGGTACTTAATAATAAAATGAGACCACAAAAACCGCTACCACTAGTTGTTAATATACATGAGTTTCCTTGGCATGGTAGAAACTATTGGGGATTTAATTCTGAGGACCAATGGTTAGCTAATCGTGGATATGTGGTTTTAAGTATAAATTATCGCGGCTCAGCAGGCTTTGGTAAAGAATTTATCAATGCAGCTAGCTTGCAATGTGGACGTGATATGCATCGTGATATAGTAGCTGCTGTTAAATGGGCAATTGATAATGGTATAGCAGACCCAAATAAAATAGGTATTATGGGCAAAGGCTATGGCGCCTATGCTAGCCTCGTGGGCTTAACCATGACGCCAGAACTATTTGCTTGTGGTATTGCGATGTGTGGTTATGCTAGTCTCTTAACTTTTATTGAAAGCATCCCCCCTCATCTAACATCGGTGGTTAATGAAGTAAAAATGCGTATTGGTAATTGGCAGACTGTCGAAGAACAAGCATTTCTGGAAAAATGTTCGCCGATAACCTATCTATCAGATATAACGAAACCATTATTTATAGCTCAGGGTTCTAACTATAAGAGGCTAAAACAAGACGAAATCGATCACATTGTCAGTACATTGCAGAATAAGAAAGTACCAATTATTCAAGCATCCTATGCTAATGAGAGTTATCTTGTTAAACAAGAGAATCTTTTGTCGTATTACGCTCTAGTAGAGTATTTTCTTGCGAAAACCTTGGGGGGTAGAGCAGAATCTATAAATGCTGACTTTAAACAAGGAAATTTAATGCTTAATCAGCTTATACTTTCAGATGGACAAGAAGTTGAACGCATAATCGATATTCAAATGGAATATGCTAAATGAATTTATTAAGTTATTAGCCACTCTTTCTGACCAAAAAGCCTTTCTGACTCTATGCCTCTTTCCTTACAAGCTTGTACAAATTTATTGGATTCTATAATCTGGACAGAGTTTTCTGAGTATTTTAAGGCCATAATATAATTAAGCCATGGTTCTTGTCCCATGGCATACACATATGCTTTTTTACAACCTGACTTTTCAGCAATTATCCAGGCTTTATCAAAATTTGAACCTGATAATGACCTATTTTTATCGAATGTTCTCTTTATGGGTTGGGTTAGTAATGGTCCATACAACCATGATAATGGAGCTCCATCACATTCCATACCTAAAAATAACATATCTATCGGTCCTATAGAGCTAAAGATATGATTGTATAAATAAGTGTCGAGATTATTTGAATCTGCAGCAAATAAGAATTTGTGCGAGTGAAGTTGTATGCAGTATGATAATTTTGATTGGATGTTAAGATCTGAATGCTCGCCAAAAAATGGCAAAGCAGTAATGCTGCCATCCGCTAAAGGAATAGTATCAAATTCCCTCAATTCAATAGTGTTATTAAAACCTACATGTTTGAGTATAAGTTTAATTGATGGATCTTCAAGCGCACCATTATGGTTTGCTGGAAATACTATGTGCCCAATTTTGTACCGCAATTGCAAAAGAGTTTCAAACATTAAATGATCTTGATGATTGTGTGTGATGATCACATAGTCTATGTGATTTGGTAGATCCATATAGGTATAACGTGGTATATCGTTTTGAGTTGAATAGCTTATTACTGGGTCAATAAGAATAGATACATTTTTTGTTTGAATAAAAATGCAGGCATGTCCTAAATATCTAATTCGAACACCATCGCCATAAAACTCTCGGTCTTTTGATAATGTTGGAGGTTCTTCAGTAAAAAATGATTCAAATAACATTTTTTTATTAGAAGGGATGTCAAATAGCGAATTTAATTTTGCGGATTCCAGAGGGTATTCTTTCATTTTAAAAAGAGTATCCAATCTTCTATCTGAAAATGGAATATTTAGATATACCTCTTCATTCTGCTCAAGACGAGGTGTGCTTAGCGCGAATTTCCTAAGGTCTTGGTTTGCTTCTGAAATTGCAATCGACTGATGTTTGTCGGAATAATATTTATTGTATATGAGTTGTTCTATTAATCGTATAGAAGGATGAGAATTTAAATTATATACAAGCTCAACGCATCCCTTTAATGAAGTGGGAATGCGGGCATATAAATCATCCAGAGAATCACCCTGAGCTTCTGCGAGTAAAGTACGGTCGAACTCTTTGAATGAACTAGCTAAATGTATATATTCAGCACACTCATTGTTAGTTTTATCAATGAGTGCTTTTATTTCATCAATTTTTTGTCCATCTAAATCAATAAAAGGTCCACCCAATAATCTCGGATTCATAACAGCATGAGCATGGATTTCAGGATTTTGTACATACGACTGCATTATTTTTAAATGACGCTCTACCACGTTACATGCTGCAGTTAATGGTGGTATGAGATATGGCCACGCATACCATTGCCATATTAAAGGTTCCATTTTGATAGTTGGTTTAAGATAAAGATCCAAGTGATTTTCCTTAATGAAGAATATTTTTAGGTAAAATTGTTATGACATTACGACTGCTACTTTTCTTTCACCTGCATAAGGCTCTCTGCCATGTGCCATGAGTAAATTATCTAGGATCATGACATCCCTTTTTTGCCATTTAAATTTTATTTTTTCTTGGTCGTAAATTGCACGTATATGATCTAATACTTCTTTTTCAATTGTAGAGCCATCCCCGTAATAGGCATTGCGAGGAAGACTATCTCCAACCTCATTTAATAATGAACTGAAAACATTATCTTCCAAGGCAGAGCTATGAAATAAATGGGCTTGATTAAACCAAACAATTTCGCCGGTTAGAGGGTGAGTAGTTGTAGCTTGACACCGTTGCCGAGTTGTAAGCTCAGGATTACCTGATTTCCATTCCACTTCTATATCATTATTTTTACAATAAATCTCAACTTCACTTTTTGATTCCGTTTGAAAAACCTGTTGCCAATTTAAATCTATGCCACTGTGGTAATTTCGCACATACAGAACACCTTTTTCTTCAAATTTATTTTTAATAATTGGATCAATTTTCTGATAGACACTACGACTATCTGCTATGGGTGTTTCTCCTCCTTCCGAAGCTACTATTACACTATAAAACATAATTTTTTGAGGCCATGATTTAGAATAAGAGTTCTCATTATGCATTAATATTGTTCGATCAGCAGGGTATTCTGTAGCGGTATATACTTTTCCTCCCAATTTTGTTCTTGGTGTAGAGCGATATGTATAATCTAGGGGATTAGGACATATTATTTGAGCAATGCGACTAAAATCAGATACAGACAAAATGTTAAAATTTCTTAGTAAGATGCCACCATAGGTTAGAAGAGTTTTTTCTAATAACGACTGGTTTTCTTCAACCCATTTAAATGGATTTAATTCTTTATCTTGAGCATCAACAACAAATAGTGTTTTTGATTCTGGTTTAATAAAAGAGGTTTGTACTTCTGATGTGAAAGAAAGTTCCATTTTAAATACCATCTTAATTTAAAATTAAAAATATTTTACTATGACTAAAACTATATAGTCAAATTTAATAAAATAAATTTATATAAGATTCATGTGAAATTTAACATCCGTATTTTTACGGATGTTATAATAGGATTTGAATTTAACACAAATTGTGAAGTACTTTATCTTAGTAGTATGTACCTGAGTACCAGAATTTAAATGAGTAACTTTTGTGCCACTGAGTTATGCTTCGTGCTGCTTTATTAGGCATTTTGCAATAGGCACCTGCATTAAATTATCTATATATTCAATGAGTTAAAATTTACATCGATTCCTCATCATCCCTTGGTCCTAGGTCCATGTTTTAGTGGGCCCATCAATGAAGTCAATTGGTTACCAGCTATTCTGCTTTATTCAATATGTATGAATTTTCAAATATTTTGCTGATCATTTGGATACTCTGTAACACGGTTGATGATCTTGCCTTGTGAGCTAAATGTATGTGTATCAA
>CAYSGV010000096.1:0-9306 GCA_964430685.1 uncultured Gammaproteobacteria bacterium | reverse complement strand
AGCGCTTGGTACGCCCCGCTCGCGTGGTGGTAAGCCGGCCGCAAGAGGCACAAAGCTCAAATGCAGATAGCCAGGCTTAAATAGATTCAAATATGCCCATTGAAAAAAATAAGTTTATCCTTATATAGTGGGTAAACGGCGTGATTATTAAAATTTAACTGATTAATTGGAGCAAAATATGGCAGACCCTACAAAATCGCATAAAGAAGTCATTGTTGGTATCGATCTGGGCACGACCAACTCATGTGTGGCCTACAAAGAAGGCGATGATCTTAAAGTGATTGATAATGCTGAAGGTCGTCGCACCACCCCTTCTGTATTTACGATTACCAAAGATGGTGAACGTCTGGTTGGCGAAGCTGCCAAACGCCAAGCAGCAATTAATCCGGAAAACACCGTTTATGGTGCCAAGCGACTGATTGGCCGTCGATTTGATGAAGCGGCAGTACAAGAAATGAAAAAGAAAGCCTCTTATTCGATTGTTAGAGGTAAAAATGACGATGCTTGGATCGAACTTACAGAAAATGGCAGCAAATCAACTAAATCACCAGCTGAAATTAGCGCACAAATCTTGGCTAAAATTAAACGTGATGCTGAAAGTTATTTGGGGCATCCTGTCAATAAAGCGGTTATCACTGTACCGGCTTATTTTAATGATTCACAACGACAAGCCACTAAGGATGCTGGTCGTATCGCTGGCTTTGAAGTCGAACGTATTATTAACGAACCCACTGCTGCAGCGCTGGCCTTTGGTATGGATAAACGACCAGGCGACGTTAAAATTGCTGTCTACGATTTAGGTGGTGGAACATTTGATATTTCAATTATTGAAATTGCGGATGTCGATGGTGAACATCAGTTTGAAGTATTAGCTACCAATGGTGATACCTTTTTAGGTGGTGAAGACTTTGACGTTCGCTTAATGGAATATTTAATCACCGAATTTAAGAAAGAAACAGGTGTTGATTTACATAATGATCCATTTGCATTGCAACGATTAAAAGAATCAGCAGAAAAAGCAAAAATTGAATTGTCTTCTGCACAACAAACCGATGTTAATTTACCTTATATTACTGCGGATGCTTCAGGTCCAAAACACATGAACATTCGTGTTACCCGTGCGAAGTTAGAATCGTTAGTTGAAGATTTATTAGAACGTACTGTTGAACCATGCAAGATCGCCATTAAAGATGCTGGCTTAAAAGTTTCAGATATCAGTGATGTCATCTTAGTTGGTGGTCAAACACGTATGCCGAAAGTGCAAGAATTGGTACAAAATTTCTTTGGCAAAGAACCCAGACGTGACGTGAATCCTGATGAAGCTGTGGCCATTGGTGCAGCGATTCAGGGTGCTGTGTTATCGGGTGACATTAAAGATGTCTTGTTGCTTGACGTAACACCGCTTTCATTAGGTATTGAAACCTTAGGTGGTGTGATGACTAAATTAATTGATAAAAATACCACCATTCCTACTAAAGCGGCACAAACGTTTTCAACAGCAGACGATAATCAAACCGCTGTGACCTTGCATGTTTTACAAGGGGAACGTGAAATGGCGTCGGCAAATAAATCATTAGGCAAATTTGATTTAACCGGCATTGGTCCTGCACCACGTGGCATGCCACAAATTGAAGTGGCTTTTGACATTGATGCGAATGGTATTTTAAATGTGTCTGCTAAAGATAAAGCAACCGGTAAAGCACAATCGATTGTGATTCGCGCATCAGGTGGTTTATCTGAGGATGAAATATCGAGAATGGTAAATGATGCAAAAGCCCATGCTGAGGATGATCGTAAATTCCATGAATTAGTTAATGCACGTAACCAAGCAGATAGTTTAATTCACGCCACAACTAAAGCAATGAAAGATGCAGGTGACAAAATTAATGCTGATGAAAAAGCACAGATTGAATCTGCAGTGAATGAACTTAAAGAAGCAATGAAGGGCAATGATAAAGCAGCAATCGAGGCAAAAACACAGAGCTTAACGGAAATTACTGGCAAGATGTCTGATAAATTGCATGCTCAACCTGGACCACAAGGTGAAACAAGTGGTGCACCGCAAGAAGAAGCAGAAAAAGCGAAAGCTGAAGAAAATGTGGTTGATGCTGAGTTTGAAGAAATTCAGGATGATAAGAAGTAATAAAAAATAGTAATATAGGATTGGTCGTAGCGTGGACTAAGGAGCGCAAGCGACGTGTCCGCGATGAGCTGTTTCGTGGACACGTCGCTTGCGCTCCTTAGTCCACGCTTCATTAATATTTAAATATTTTAGGTTTAATCAAAAAATAGTGTAAAACAATATGGCAGCACGTGGTGGTTCACAAACCGATTATTATCAAATCTTAGGCGTCGATCGTAATGCTAGTGAAGATGAAATTAAAAAAGCCTATCGTCGCTTAGCAATGAAATTTCATCCCGATCGCAATAAAGGCAATAAAGAGGCAGAAGAAAAGCTTAAAGAGATTAATAAAGCTTATTCAGTATTGTCCGATGAAAACAAACGTGCCGCCTATGACCAATTTGGCGATGTACCACCAGGAATGGGTGGTGCTGGTGGTGCGGAAGGTTTTGCCGGTTTTAGCGATATATTTAGTGAAATTTTTGGTGATATGTTTGGCGGCGGTGGGCCAGGTGCTGGTGCACGTGGTCGACCAGAAAGTCGTCGCGGTGCGGATTTACGCTACGGCCTAGAAATCAGCTTAGAAGATGCTGTCCTCGGTAAAGTCGTCGAGATCGATGTTCCTGCTTTAGTGCAATGTCGTGACTGTCATGGTAGCGGTGCCAAACCAGGCACCTCAACAACCACTTGTGCAGATTGTGGTGGTCATGGTCAGGTGCGCATACAGCAAGGATTCTTCAGTATTCAACAAACCTGTCCGACCTGTCGTGGTAGTGGCCAAGTCATTAAAGACCCTTGCAGTGCTTGTCGGGGCCAAGGACGTGTTAAACAAACACGACGTTTATCCGTTAAAATTCCTGCGGGTATTGACGAAGGTGATCGTATTCGTTTAGCGCAAGAAGGTGAAGCGGGTGTACGTGGTGCACCTCCGGGTGATCTTTATGTGCAAGTGAGCATTAAACGACATCCCATCTTTACACGTGAAGGTAGTGATTTACACTGTGAAATGCCGATATTGATAACCACTGCAATTATGGGCGGTGAAATTGAAGTACCTACATTAACGGGTCATATCAAATTAAAAATTCCTGAAGAAACCCAAACCGGTAAAGTTTTTCGTTTGCGTGGTAAAGGTGTCAGCTCTGTACATGGTGGTTCGCCCGGTGATTTATTGGTTAAAGTAAATGTGGAAACACCTGTTAATTTAAATCGTCGTCAAAAAGAGATAATTAAAGAATTAGATGAATCGATAAAGACTAACCCATCATTACATAGTCCACATTTAAATACTTGGTCAACGCGCTTAAAAAGCTTTTTTGAAGGTTTGCGTGCCCGCAGTTAATCAAGTTGCTGGTATTTGGCGTATTGCCATTGCGGGACCCTTGCGTGGCCCATTTGATTATTTACCGCCAGACATTGATCCGATAACACCCATTCAAACAGGTATACGTGTGCGTGTTCCTTTTGGTCGGCGCACCATGGTTGGTATTTTAGTTGAAATCACAGACCGCTCTGATTTTGAATTAACAAAATTAAAAACAGTAATTGAAATTTTAGATATTGAAACAGCTATTCCGATCAATATCTTTAAATTGTGTCAATGGGTAGCCAATTATTATCATGCTTCTTTGGGAGAAGTGCTGATGAATGCATTGCCACCGAAGTTGCGGCGAATACCTAAACAAAGCAAACGCAAAGCCAGGGCGCCAAAAGAAAAAATTGAATTACCAATCGCCAAAACAAATGACGCAACATTAAATGAACAACAACAATCCGCAGTCGCTGCGATAATAGCGGCAAATGGATTTAATGTATTTTTACTGAACGGGATTACAGGCAGTGGCAAAACTGAAGTTTATTTACACGTTATTGCCGATTTGCTGCAACAAAATAAACAAGCACTTATTTTAGTGCCCGAAATTAGTTTAACGCCGCAAACGGTACAACGTTTTCAAGCATTTTTTGGTTTTGCTATTGCTGTTTATCATTCTGGCTTAACGGACAACGAACGAGTGCAAACCTGGCAACAAGCAAAAGGGGGGGTAGCTCCTATTGTCATCGGGACACGTTCAGCCGTGTTTTTACCGTTTAAAAATCTTGGATTAATTGTTATTGATGAAGAGCATGATTTATCATTTAAACAACAAGAAGGCTTTCGTTATTCAGCAAGAGATGTCGCGATTGTGCGTGCACGTTTACAACAGGTACCCATCATTTTAGGTTCAGCAACACCTTCAGTAGAAACAATCGAAAATGTGCAAAAAAATCGTTATCAAGAACTCATTTTGTCTACACGTGCTACCGGTGCGACGATACCAACTATTCGGATAGTCGATATTCGCAAATTAAAATTAATTGAAGGATTATCGCAACCCTTGATAGAAACGATTAGCTGTCATTTGGCAAATCATGCGCAAGTATTATTGTTTTTAAATAGACGTGGTTATGCACCGGTACTTATGTGCCATGCTTGTGGCTATGTATTTGAATGTAAGCATTGCGATGCACGTTTAGTGTTGCATCAAAAACCCTATCAATTGCATTGTCATCATTGTGGTTTGTTTACGGCGGTTCCTGCGCATTGTGCACAATGCCAAGAGAAACAATTATTCACATTGGGTATGGGGACGGAACGTTTAGAAGAAATATTTGCTAAGCAATTCCCCGCAGCAGAGATCATTCGTATTGATAGTGATTCAACACGCAATAAAGGTGCACTGACAGAAAAATTAGCAGCTGCCAAACAGGGTAGAGGACAAATCTTAATTGGTACGCAAATGCTTGCTAAAGGCCATGATTTTCCCAATTTAACCTTAGTGGCAATATTGGATGCAGACAGCGGTTTTTATGGCGCAGATTTTCGCAATACGGAACGCATGGGACAATTATTATTACAAGTTGCTGGCCGAGCTGGCCGCGGTGCAGCAGCGGGCGAAGTCATTATTCAAACCCGCCACCCAGAACACCCTTTATTAAATTGTATTTTAAATAATGATTATGCCGCGTTTACTGAAATTATCTTACAGGATCGTTTGCAAAATCATCTACCACCTTATGGGCATTTAGCCTTATTACGCGTGATGGCAAAACAAGCCGAATTCCCTATGCATTTTTTACAAGAATTAATCAACAAAATAAAGCCACATTTAAATAAGCAAATAGAATTGTTAGGCCCTATACCATCACCTATGACACGAAAAGCCGGGCATTATCGCGCGCAACTTTTAATCCAAGCCAGTCAACGTAAAAGCTTACATGATCTACTCAATCACTTGACCAACATTGCTGAAAGTTTAACTACCGCCAAACGTGTGCGCTGGTCTTTAGATGTAGACCCTTTAGAAATGTTTGCATAACTTTGAAATTGATAGTTATGACCACTATTATCTGCCTCGTGGCAGACCAGGTAGTCGCAGGTTATCTGTAAGCGCCATGATTGATGTAACTTGCTCTCTTTGTATACAATCCAAAAGATGTTTGCGAATGTGGCCGAATTTAACTTCATTGAGCGGCGCTAATGTAATGAAATGGGATTGTAATTCCTTTTTGATGTCAGAATTAAATTTTTCATACGTTTCAGTGTTCAAAATCAATAGCGCTAATTTAATTTGCGCTTTAAAATCGGCGTGCCATCCTGAACATTGATGTTTATTAATAAAATTCTCAACATAGTCTGGGGTAATCTGTGCCTGAATGGTGCATAAATCTGATAATATCTCGGCGAATCGTTCCTTTATTTCTGAGGAAACCTCACCTGTATTATTTTTAGGGAGATATGCATGCATTTTTGACCACCATCTCTGCACAGCATCGTTTACTTCAGCTTGAATTGTTGCTTCATTCCTTGGAAGAAATAAAGTGTGAAGTGAACCGTCCCAAATCATTGGCTGCTCTGCAGATAGGTTAGTTTCGGGTTGTTGTTGTGCAGAGCATTTAACTTGAGCGAGGCATAAGTTTAAAAAATCCACAGACGTTTCATCGATAAAGTAAAGTACAAAGACATCCAAACAAAGATCCAAATGTGAGCCAGGTAATATACCATTTGCAGCGATTAATTCTATGATTGCAGGGGCACAAAGAAAATGTCTCATTTTATTATCAACTTGTGTGCGTAATATGGATTGCTTATTTTCATCGTCCTTTTCTTTGGTTAACTCCGAATCTAATTGTTTTAATTCACGAATTTCTGAAGTTAAGCTTTCATCCTGCAGCTTTACTTGCAGCATTTTATTTTCTATTGCCTCTAGCCATTGCGCAAAAGATGAGCAGATATTTAGTCTACTTGTTCCGCCAATTTGTGCTCCACCCTGTAGGGTATGCAATACAACTGCGACTATAGAGTCATATTTTGCAACTAAGTTCGGGCTTAAAGAAAATAGTACCAATACAAGTTTTTCGGCAGCTAATTTACCTAATTTTGATCGATCCGATGCTAAAATTTCTCTTAAACGGCCTAAGTTTTTCCAACAACTAAAGAGTAAGTCTTCAATTATGTTGCCATTTATTTGATTCGTCTCCATTGCTTTAGGTAGTGCAAATTCCAATGCGATTAGCAGATCTTGCTCCACTAATGGAATACTATCGTTAAGAAAAGACCTTAATTCACTTTGCAGTTTGTGTAAAAAAAGCTTTACTCGTAGGCGTTGGTGTAGTTGGGTTAGGTCACTCACACGAATTTTGTATATGCTTCCTTCGGATTGATTTAAATTAGCAAGATAATCCTCTAATGGTCCAAAGATAGATTTTTGTGCAAGACGTTTTACTTGAGCGAGGCATAAGTTTAAAAAATCCGCATGCATTTCGTCAGTAAAATAAACCACAAAAGCATCCAGGCAAAGTTCCAAATGCGAGCCTGGTAATATACTATTTGCTGTGATTAATTCGATGATTGTAGGAATACAAAGAAAACGCTGCATTTTACTAGTTAATTGTGCTTGTATATTAGCTTGCTTATTTTCATCATTTGTTTTTGCTAACGCTAAATCTAATTGCCGCATTTCGAAAATTTCTTCAACTAAGCGGTTATCGTGAAGTTTTGTTTCGGCCATTTTCTTTTCTATTGCATCGAACCATTGAGCAAAAGATGCACAGATATTCAGTCGGGGTATTCCGCCAATGTGTCTGCCGGCCCGTAGTGTACCCAATATAATTGCAAGTATCGCGTCAAATTTTGCAGCTAAGTTCGGGCTTAAAGCAAATAGAACCAATAACAGTTTTTCAGCTGCTAATTTGCCTAATTTAGGATTTTCTGACGCTAAGATTTCTCTTAAACGGACTAGGTTGTTCCAACAACAAAGGATTAGTTCTTCAATTAATGTATCGCTAGACTGACCATTTTCAATCGCATAGGGTAATGCTAATTGCAATGCATTGGGTAAATCTATCTTCGTATAAGATTGATTGAGTAAGGAAATGATCATTGTTGCGTGTTCTTGTAGTACTTGCCTAATCCGTGTGCGTTTATTGACTTGCACGGGGTCATCGGTATCAATATTTGCTAATCTTTTATCTAATTGTTGTGCAGCAATTTGATAATTTTCGAATTGCTGTAATAGATCTTGCTCATTCGAATCAGAGGGGTCTGTTTTATATGTATCAAAGATTTCAATTAATTTAAGCCAAGCGTTGAGATAGCTTATGAAATCGACCTTTCTATTAAATGTGAGCAGTTGTAGCAGTTGTGGTTCTGATCTTGTGAGTTCTTTAGGTGGAATGCCTGATTGTATACTTTTAAAATCTTCTGTTTTAATAGATACATGCGTGATACTAAAATTTAAGCGTAATATTTCAACCATGATTGGAATTATCTCAGATATAGAAGAATCACCTGTAATATCTAAGCGGGTTACACCAAGATGTGATTGTAGCGCATTGCCTACTTCAATAAAATTGTGAAAAGCATTTGCCACCTTTGTTGTTCCATATAATTGAAAAGTTAATTCTTCTAAATATTTATGTGTCATAAGTATTTTTCTGATATTGAGTAGAATTAGTTCACCGCGAGAGGTTTGATGCGAAAGATTAGGAAAGCCCTCATTTACACCAATGATGAATAAGTTTAAATTTCTTAACAGACCTTTTGATGCAAGTAACTGTGGGGCAATCTTTTCATTAAAGAACTTTGACAAGGTTCTAATATTGCTAAAATTTACTAATGGTAAATGTGAAAATTCTATGCATGCATCGGGGGTATATCCATATGTATGTAATTCACGTATTTTAGGATTTAAGCGAAGTATACGATCAGTTATTAAAGGAACGCCCACTAAATGCAAATCTAAATCAAAGTGTTCTAATGACTGGATTGTTGTCAGAGCGGGTAACAGAGATTCATACAGAACCTGTGTGCAGCAATTCAAATTAATATATTTTAAATTATTATTATTTTTCACTAAAATATTTGCAATCGATTGTAGCCCAGTCTTACGGCAGCGTAGATCAGGAGCTTTTATTGTTAAAGACGTGAAAGGAATATTATAGTTCAATAGATTAGCGATGCTTTCTAAAAGATGATGTACATCCTGGGCTTCAGTAAATCTCCCGCCGACATTAATGACTATGTTTGCAACAGGGGCATGTGATGTTAGCGCATCAATTTGATGACAAGCAACTTCTATAGAAATTCCCTTTGGTATAACAACAGTTAAACTATTTTCACCAAAGGTTGCTTGTACTTCAATTGCTTTTTTTTCAAGGGGTTTTTCCATCTGTTATCGCCTTATCAAAAATATTACTTCAGATTAATATTATATTAACAAATTCTTAAGGTAAACTTAAGACAGCTCTAGCTAAACCTGTAACTACAGCTAAAAGTTGCCTGCTTATTTATGATATGGATGGTTATTTAATATGCAAAATGTGCGATAGATTTGTTCCACTAAAATCACACGTACCAATGGATGCGGAAAAATTAATGGAGAGAGTGACCAAGTATAAGATGCTCGCTTTAAACATTCTGCAGATAAACCATCAGGTCCACCAATAATCAAACATACTGTTTGTGTTTGTTGTTGCCATTGATCGAATTGTTTTGCCAGCTGTATATTATCCCAATTTTGCCCACGACTATCGAGCGCAACAATAATAGCATTACTGGGTATTGCAGCGAGGATGGCTTTGCTCTCTGCTGCAATATTTTGTGTTTTATCATTTTGTGCACTACGTCGTAGTGGAATGGTGATGGT
>CAYSGV010000095.1:0-9313 GCA_964430685.1 uncultured Gammaproteobacteria bacterium | reverse complement strand
TTGCTCAGATCATTTGTGAGAAATCATGAAAGAATGTGATGTGCACACTGTTGTTGCGGGTATTAGTGGCGCTGCTGGTTTAGTGCCAACCTATGCGGCGATTTGCGCGGGCAAAAGAGTATCATTGGCTAACAAAGAATCGCTCGTAATGATGGGAGATTTATTTATTAAGGAAGCCAATGCACATGGTGCTGAAATAATCCCAATAGACAGTGAACATCAAGGTGTTTTTCAATGTGTGCCGGATGAGTGTCGGTTAGAGCGCAACAGCCAACAAATTAAACGTGTGATCTTAACGGCTTCGGGCGGTCCATTTTTAAATACACCTTATTCTGATTTACAGCATGTAACGGTTGAACAAGCTTGTCAGCATCCCACCTGGTCAATGGGGCATAAAATTTCCATAGACTCAGCCACTATGATCAATAAAGGCTTTGAAGTCATGGAGGCATGCATTTTATTTGGCTTATCTATAAATCAGCTAGAAGTAGTGATTCATCCACAGAGCATTATCCATTCATTAGTTGAATATTGGGATGGTTCAATGTTGGCACAAATGGCTGCTAATGATATGCGCATCCCGATTGGTACCGCTTTAGCTTGGCCTAACCGTTTGGATAAAGCTTTTCATTCTTTGTCACTGACTAAACTGGCTAAACTCGAATTTTTACCGCTCGATCCAGAACGTTACCCTGGATTTAGCTTAGCGCTTGCAGCATTTAATGCTGGGGGGACAATGCCCGCTGCTTTTAATGCAGCAAATGAAATCGCTGTACATAGTTTTTTAACGAGAAAAATCCCATTTTTAGCGATTACTGATGTGATAGAAGAAATTTTGGCGATCCATGAAAATCAACCAGTTACATCGTTACAACAGATACTTGCGGTTGATCAAGCGGTAAGAATTGAGGCACAAGATGTAATTCAGAAAATGAGTGTTGCAGGGGTATGCATAAATTGAGGAATTTAAAAATATCCTCATCCGGCGTCTGTAACTTGTCTAAATTGTAAATCCTTCCTCGGCTTGCGGAAGAAGGTATAGGCGCCGGATGAGGGTCTTCCAAGATTAATTTTTTAATAGCACACTAGTTGATTATAAATTGATTTTTGCGTAACGTTGTCCCAATCGAGTGTTAAGTTTAATTTTAGGCCGCTTAAATAACGGTAATGGATCGTTAAAAGTATAAAAAAATGGGTAATAATAATTACGTATGAAAAATATTGCAAAATGGGGAATTTTAGTTGGCTCACTTTGCTATCTTCCACCTAGTTTTGCCTTGCAGTTCACAATCAAGGCGATTGAAGTAGAAGGTGTAGAGCGGATTGCTCGGGGTACAGTACTCAATTACTTACCGGTCAAAGTTGGTGAAGTCTACAATACATCGAATTCGGCTCGATATATTCAATCATTATATAAAACAGGTTTATTTGCTGATGTGCAAATAGGTCATGTTGATAATACATTGGTCGTAACAATTGTGGAGCGACCAACGATTAGCCGTATACGCATTACCGGCAACGATGATATTGATCAGAAAAAACTGCTCGAAATTACCAAAGCAGTGGGTCTGACAGAGGGACAAGTCTTTAATCCCACCATTCTTGAGCGCACCAAAGGCGCCATAATGGAACAGTATCTAAATTTAGGCCGATATAACGCGCAAATCGACATAACTTTGTCTAAACTGCCGCATAACTTAATTGCGATTGATATTAAAATTGACGAAGGTGATATCGCCAAAATTCGTGAAATTAATATCATTGGCAATGAACATTATTCAACAGATGAATTGTTGAAAGGATTTAGCTTAAGCAAAAGCAATATTTTTTCGTATTTTTCGCATAATGATCGCTATTCAAAAGCAAAATTAGCAGGCGATTTAGAAACCTTGCGATCCTTTTATCTTGATCGCGGTTACGTTAAATTTCAGATTGATTCTACACAAGTTTCATTAACACCGGATAAAAAATGGGTGTATGTTACCCTTCATGTGAATGAAGGCAAACAATATCGAATTAAAGAAGTCAATCTAAAAGGAAAAATGATCGTCCCGGAAGAAGAATTACAGAAATTTATCACCATTAAGCCAAATGATATCTTTTCGCGTAAAATAATCATGGCAAATAATGCTGGTATTGCTGGCTATCTAGGTGATCGCGGTTATGCAAATGCAACCGTACAAGTGGGTACCGAATTTCTTGAAGATGATACCATCATCCTAAATTTAACTGTTGAACCAGGCAAAATTGTTTATGTTCGTCGCATTAGTTTTGCTGGTAATGTTAAAACCTCTGATGAAGTATTGCGTCGTGAAACCATACAACCTGAAGGAGCTGTGGTTTCATTGTCTGATATTCAAGAATCTGCACGCCGTTTGCGATTGCTCGATTATGTAAAAGATGTGCGTGTGACTACGGCTAAAGTTCCTGGTTTTGAAGATCAGATGGATATAGCTTATTCAATGCAAGAAGTACCTTCTGCTAAAGCAAGCGTTGGTGTGGGCTGGAGTTCGGAAGGTCCAATATTCAATGTCGATTTCAATCAAGATAATTTCTTGGGTAGTGGTAAAACGGTAGGTTTTGCTTATAACAATAGCAAATGGAACCAAGTATTCAGTGTTTATTATAATAATCCGTACTACACCATTAACGGCATAAGTCGTGGTTTTAGTCTTTATTCTGAAAAGGTGACGCCAGGAGATATAAATTTAGTTCGTTATACAACGAGTCAATATGGCGGTAACGTTGCTTATGGCATACCGGTTGCCAAAGATGACCGCATGAACTTTAGCTATGGGTATGACCATACTGAGTTAAGCATTGGTGATAATTCTCCACTAGAATTACAGAAATTTGTGAAGAAATATGGCAGAATATTTAACCAGTTCGTGTTTGGCGCAGGTTGGCAGCATATCGGCCAAGACCAAGCATTTTTCCCAACCGATGGCTTAAACCAATATTTCAGCGCGCAGTTTACAGCGCCATCAACTTCAGACAGTCTACAATATTATAAAGTAAACTACCGAGCGTCGTACTACCAGCCTCTTATCAAAGATTTTATCTTAACATTTAAAACAAATCTCGGATTTGGGGATGGCTATGGCAAACAGAATGAGTTACCATTTTTCAAAAATTATTTTGCAGGTGGTATAGGATCGGTTCGTGGCTTTAGAACAAGTACATTGGGCCCACGCGATACACCGATTTCTGGTGACAGTGATGATGCTTTACCGCTGGGTGGAAATTTACTGGTTACCGGTACAATGGGCTTAATTGTTCCACAACCCATATCCGAGGACCTGCGTACATCATTATTTATTGATGCGGGTAACGTATTTAATACGCATGATAACCGGACTAAGCAACAATTAGCTGGCGGAACCGGGCGTTTTGATATCGATCAAATTCGCGTTTCTGCTGGTCTTGAGGTAAACTGGCGTTCTCCTATGGGGCCGCTAGTATTTAGCTTGGCTGCACCGATTCGTTCGAAGCCAGGCGATGAGAGGGAACCGTTCCAATTTACGATTGGTACGTCATTTTAGGGAAGTGAAGAGTGTTTTTTATTGAGGAGACTGTATTGTGAAAAAATTAGCTGTTGTTCTTTTTTCGTTATGCTGCTTACTGGGTTTTACCTCAGTAGCATCTGCAGATTTAAAAGTTGGCGTAGTCAATATTCGTGCAGTTGTTGATCAATCCAAACGTATGCATTCATATGGCGAAGGTTTGATGAAGCAATTTGACCCTGAAAAGAATCAACTTATTGCTGAGCAGAAAAAATTGAAGGAAAGAGAAGACAAATTCAATCGTGATGCTGCTGTAATGAATGATAAGCAAAAAATTGCTGCGCGTGATCAATTAGTTGCTGACGAACAAAACTTGCAGAAAAGAGAGCAGGCTTTCGTACGCAAAGTACAAGAAAGAAAATTGCAAATCATGGAAAAATCTTTGAATGAGATCAATGGTATCGTAGCATCCATTGCCCAAAAAGAAGGCTATAACGTGATTATGCAAAGCGGCAACGTTATCTATTCTGCTAAAGAAATGGATTTGACGAACCGTGTACTTGCCACATTTGATGGCAGATCTGCTAACAGCAAAAGTTAATTGATTTGTTCCATTTATTAATCGCTCCTTGAATTACTCAAGGGGCGATTATTTTTATCATCACCATGAAATTAGCACGAATAACCACATGCATGAAAAAAAAGTTTGGACTCTGGGCGAACTGGCTGCCCTAGTCGATGCAAAAATACAAGGTGATCCATCCGTTGCAGTGAGAGGTCTTGCGACACTTTCAACTGCGTCAACGTCACAGCTCAGCTTTTTAGATAATCCACGTTACTATCAACACCTCGCCAATACCAAAGCCGCAGGTGTTTTACTTGCTGAAAAGTACGCAGCTGAATGTCCTGTCACAGCGCTTATTACGCCGCAACCTTACTTGGCATTTGCTAAGTTAACGCATGTTTTTAATGACAAATTAGCAATCGAAGCAGGTATCCATCCCAGTGCTACGGTTGATCCAACCGCTCAAATTGATGCCAGTGCTGCAATTGGACCAGGTTGTATCATCGGTAAAAATGTTATTATAAGAAAAGGTTGTGTATTATCAGCAAATTGTGTTTTAAGTGATTTAGTTGAAATTGATGCTGATACCTATTTTTATCCACAAGTAACTGTGTATCATGCGGTTAAAATTGGTAAGCGTTGCATCATTCACAGCGGTGCAGTCATTGGTTCAGATGGCTTTGGTTTTGCACGTGACAAACAAAATTGGCAAAAAATTGTTCATTTAGGGACCGTTCGGATAGAAGATGATGTTGAAATAGGCGCCAATACAACAATTGACCGTGGTGTACTCAATGATACGGTCATCGAGAGTTCAGTTAAATTAGATAATCTCATTCAGGTTGCACATAATGTGCATATTGGTGCAGGTACCGTTATAGCAGGGTGTACAGGTATTGCGGGAAGCACAAAAATAGGCAAAGGTTGTATGATTGGCGGGGGAGTTGGTATTGCTGGCCATCTCAGCATTGCTGATTTTGTTGTGATCAGCGGCATGGCCATGATTACAAAATCTATTTTTCGTAGGGGGATTTACTCATCTGGTATCCCTGCAATTGAAAATTCCAATTGGCGTAAAAATATTATACAATTGCGGCACTTGGGTAAACTGAATGACCGTGTAGCTTGGTTAGAGAACAAAATAGAAGAATTAACCAAGCAAAAAGAGTTCACAGATGAAAACTAAGTAAAGAAATTTAAGGATATTAAATGGGTTTGGAAATTTATTTATGGTAAAAAACGAAACTGTCGTTGGGCAACAAGAAAGCAAGGTTAATTCATCTATGAATGAACAACTAGAAATTACGGAAATTTTAAAATTATTGCCACATCGTTTTCCTTTTTTACTTATTGACCGAGTATTAGCACTAGAAGTGGGTAAATCAATCATTGCCGTAAAAAATGTGACCGTTAATGAGCCCTTTTTTATGGGCCATTTTCCTGGCCGACCCATTATGCCTGGTGTAATGATTTTAGAAGCATTAGCTCAAGCGGCAGGCGTATTGGCCTATCGCTCAGCACCCGTTCATGGTGACAATAAGATGTTATATTTATTTGCCGGTATTGATAATGCTCGATTTAAGAAAGTCGTTGAACCCGGTGATCAATTAATCTTGGAAGTTAAATTTGAACGTGGAAAAAGTGGTATATGGAAATTTAAGGGTGTAGCGAAAGTGGATAACGCGATTGTTTGTACAGCTGATTTGATGAGCGCAGGAAAGGAAATAACATCGTGATGCATGCACAAAAGAGAGTTCATGAAACTATGGTGAGTGAACATGCCATTATTGACCCAAGCGCACGTATTGCCAAGAATGTGACAATTGGGCCTTGGACCTATATCGGACCAAATGTAGAAATTGGCGAAGGCACCTGGATAGGCCCGCACGTGGTTGTTCGAGGCCCAAGTAAAATTGGTAAATTTAATAAAATATTTCAGTTTGCATCGGTAGGTGAAGATCCGCAAGATAAAAAATACAACGGTGAAGAAACCTATATGGAAATGGGTGACCATAATGTTGTTCGTGAATTTTGTACCATTAATCGTGGTACGATTCAGGGTGGCGGCATCACAAAAATTGGTAATCATAATTTATTTATGGCATGCGTGCATATTGCACACGACTGTATTGTCCATGATGATGTTGTATTTGCGAACTATGCAGCATTAGCAGGTCATGTTGTGGTAAACAGTCATTCAATATTAAGTGGCTATTCCGGTGTTCATCAGTTTTGTACGGTCGGTGCTTATAGCTTCATTGCAAAATCAGCCATGGTTACTATGGATGTGCTGCCTTATGTCAAAGTAAGCGGCATCATTAAACCCGTTACCCATGGGCTCAATTTAGAAGGTTTACGCCGACATGCTTTTTCTCCAGATACCATCCAAACACTTAAGAATGCGTACAAAATAATATTCCGTGAAGGATTGACTGTAAGTGAAGCCATCGAACGTTTACGTGTGCTGGAAAAAGATTGTCCTGAAGTTTCATTATTTATTAGTGGACTGGAGCAATCTAGCAGAGGCATCGTAAGGTAGTTGGTCGAGGATTGGAGTGAAGTGGTAGTGCTTCTTCGTATCGCGCACTAAGAAGCAATACTCCGTGTCCGCGGATTAAGATTGGGTTGGGATGCGTGGTGTTATTGTCCTTCTGAGCTTTATTACTTCTAGGTATACCTTTCTGAACAGTTCTGAACCGCGACCGTAAGGGAGTGATCACTATGTTAAAAGATCCTAAGCATTGAAATAAGAACTCAAAACACAAGTATTAATTCCCTGATCTGTTAGTGTGGTGGGATACGGCAAAAAATGGAAAAAAAAGTAATTACGATTGGGATTGTTGCAGGTGAATATTCAGGTGACCTGATTGCAGCACAACTCATGCAAGCACTGTGGCAACAGGATGCATCAATTCAATTTGTCGGTATTTGTGGGCCATCCATGCGCAAGCTTACAATGCATTCTCTTTTTCCCATGGAAAAAATCTGTGCATTCGGTTTAGTTGAAGTGCTCCGACATTTACCGAGAATCTTATACATCCGTTACCGGTTAAAAAAATATTTTCAAAAAAATCCACCTGATCTTTTTATAGGCATCGATGCGCCTGATTTTAACTTCAATATCGAATA
Source organism: uncultured Gammaproteobacteria bacterium (assembly GCA_964430685.1). GTDB lineage: Bacteria > Pseudomonadota > Gammaproteobacteria > CAYSGV01 > CAYSGV01 > CAYSGV01. The sequence continues at coordinate 2,116 of CAYSGV010000095.1, read as the reverse complement.
TTTTTTAAAAAATAAATTAAAGGTCCAAACTGTTCATTACAATAGTCCAACTGTTTGGGCATGGCGACCAAAACGTGTTTTTAAAATAGCACGCGCAACTGATCTATTACTGACTTTATTTCCATTTGAAGCAAAATATTATCAAGGTTTGCCAATTAAAGTTTGTTACATCGGTCATCCAATGGCTGATCAATTGCCATTACATGCTGATCATCAAAATGCACGTGCGCAATTAGCAATTGCCATGGAACAAAAAGTCATTGCACTTTTGCCTGGTAGCCGTTTGAGTGAACTTAATAAATTAAGTGCTGTGTTTATTCGTACAGCGAAATATTGTTTTGAGCACAATCCCAACTTACTATTTTTAGCACCAATGGTGAGTTCAGTGCATGCGCAACAATTTAGTAAACGATTGCAAGTTTTGGCGCCGCAGCTACCCATACGTATTCTAATGAATGAAAGTGAACGTGCCATTACCGCTGCGGATTGTGTCTTGTTGGCATCTGGTACCGCTACATTAGAAACGATGCTTTTGTCACGTCCAATGGTTGTTGCCTACCGAGTATCAAATTTGAGTTATTGGCTTGCGAAAAAATTAATTAAAATCCCTTATATAGCATTACCCAATATTCTAGCGGGTAGAAGTTTGGTGCCGGAATATATTCAAAAAGCGGCAACTGTAGAAAATTTAGGGACGGCGGTGCTGAACTCGCTGAACCAAGACAATAGTGCGCTCATTGCAGCTTTTACTCAAATCCGTGTCCAGCTACAATGTCAGGCAAGTAAACAAGCAGCACAGGCTATTATTGAGCAGTTAAGCATGGCGCAGACTTAGCTCCGTAGTCTCGATTCCGCCTAACGTTTCATCGAGGCTAAGAAGAATCCGAGGCAGATAAATCAGAGGTCAAAGACACATAAAAGGGAACTTAAATGGCTGATAAGAAAAAAACGCTACTGATTGCGGGCGTTGATGAAGCGGGGCGGGGACCCTTAGCAGGCCCAGTCTATGCAGCAGCAGTTATTTTACCAGCTAAATATACACTGCCAGGACTTAAAGATTCAAAACAATTAAATGCCAATCAGCGTGATGTGCTCTATGATAAAATTTGTGCGCAGGCGTTAAGCTATGCTATTAGTTTTGCTGATGTAGCGGAAATTGAGCAACTCAATATATTGCAAGCCACCTTTTTGGCGATGCAACGTGCCGTTGCGCAATTGGCTAGCAGACCGGATTGCGTATGGGTTGATGGTCATATGGCACCAAATTTTGGTGCCATAGAGTGCAAAACCTTCGTTAAAGGTGATCAGACATATGCGGCTATTTCGGCTGCTTCTATTCTGGCGAAAGTGGCTCGTGACCGTGTTATGATAGAACTTGACCAACAATACCCGTATTATGGTTTTGCGCAACATAAAGGATACGGAACCGAGCAACACCGGCAAGCATTGCGAGAGCTGGGCCCCTGTCCACACCATCGACGGGCTTTTGCTCCGGTGCAAGAAATCCTCGAGGCGATTGCCCTAAACGAATAGGAGAGGCAGAATGGCCCCCAAAATAGTGAAAACAAAGGCACAATGGCAAGAGCAGTTAACCCCTGAACAATATAATATCTGTATTTTGAAGGGCACAGAGCAGCCTTTTACGGGCACTTATAATGATTGTAAAGAGGCTGGTATCTATCATTGTGTCTGTTGCGATGCGGCCTTATTTAGCAGTGAAGCAAAATTTGATTCAAAAAGTGGCTGGCCTAGTTATTTCCAACCCATTAGCAATGACGCGGTTGTTGAAGTTACCGACCATACACATGGGATGACACGTGTGGAGATCATTTGTCATCATTGTGGTGCACATTTGGGGCATGTGTTTCCAGATGGTCCCCTGCCAACCAAACAACGCTACTGTATTAATTCTGCAGCGCTTGTTTTGAAAAAAGATTGACGACAATTCGGATTTTTAATTATGGCGCCACGTTTCATTCATTTACGCTTACACAGTGAATATTCATTGATCGATAGCATCATTGAAATTACCGCACTTTGTGAAAAAATTGCGCAAATGAAAATGCCAGCCGTATCAATCACTGATCACAGTAATTTATTTGCCACAGTAAAATTT
>CAYSGV010000094.1:0-9356 GCA_964430685.1 uncultured Gammaproteobacteria bacterium | reverse complement strand
AGCCAGTGTGTGGCGCTCGCGATTTAATATTCCTATGGTGGCGGTTACCGGCAGTAATGGTAAAACAACTGTTAAAAACATGATTGGTGGTATTTTTACGGCCCATACCAATAAAGATTCAGTATTGATTACGCAAGGTAATTTAAATAATCAATTTGGGTTGCCACTCACACTGCTCAAATTAAATGCGAACCATCGGATGGCAGTCATTGAAATGGGTATGAATCATTTTGGAGAATTGGCTTATTTAACACAAATCGCCAAGCCAACAGTTGCAGTTATTACCAATGCATTTCCAGCCCATTTAGAAGGTGTGGGTGATTTAATGGGTGTGGCTAAAGCCAAAGGGGAAATATTTATGGGACTAGGCCAACATGGCGTAGCGGTAATTAATCAAGACGATCGACATGCGAGTTACTGGCGTAGCCTGGTTGAGTCACATCGAGTGATAACATTTGGGTTACAAGAAAATGCGGATGTGTATGCATCGGAAATTCTTCTTGATCCTGTAGCTGAAAACGGTGGTATGACCCAATTTCGTTTACATACCCCACAAGGAACCATTAATGTGTCCATGCCATTTGTCGGGCAGCACAATGTATACAATGCATTAGCGGCGAGTAGTTGCGCACTGGCAGCGGGGATCCCATTAACAGCCATCGCTCAGGGTTTAGCAGAAGCGGTCAAAGCTACCGGTCGTCTACAAGCGAAACGTGGGTTTAATCAAGCAGTTATTATTGATGATACCTATAACGCAAATCCCGGCTCACTTGCCGCCGCTCTCAATACCTACGCCCATTATGATGGAACGAAAATATTAGTTTTGGGTGACATGCGTGAATTAGGTCCCCAAGCCCCAACATTACATCAATCGTTTGCTACACTGGTACAAGAGTGTGGCTTCAGCCATATTTTCAGTTATGGTCCATTGAGCCGAATAACTGCTGAAGCATTTGGTCGGGATGGATTTGCATTTGACGATAAAAATGAATTAGTACAAGCGTTAAAACCACATTTGCAACCGAATGCACTGGTATTGGTTAAAGGTTCTCGCTCGATGCGAATGGAAGAAATAGTTGCGCAGTTAGTTTAAGGAAAAAAGTTCATGGATGATGAACGAAAACTACCGTATTCTGATGATGATGAAAATGGAACATTGTTTCGACATGCGGAAGAAGAATATCGAGAATTAGGTGGTGGCGCACCAGCGGATTTACCTGCTTATCGACTTGCTTTTGCCGATCAAGATTTTTTATTACGACGTGAATTACGACCAGTTCGCCTGCAATTAGAATTATTGAAACCCGATATGCTGCAGCAAGAACAACGCATACATTCAACGGTGGTTATCTTTGGTAGTGCGCGCATTCATGAACCAGATGTAGCAGACAAAATTCAAAAAAGAGTCAGACATAAACTGAAACTTGATCCGGATAATCCACTTCTGCAGCAACGATATAAAGTAGCTAAACGGATGGCCCAAAAAAGCCATTATTACGAAGAAGCGCGCAAGCTTGCTCATTTAATTAGTAAAGAATCACAACAAGTAGATGATCGACATTATGTGGTGGTAACCGGTGGCGGTCCAGGTATTATGGAAGCAGCCAATCGCGGTGCCTATGATGCAGGCGCAAAAAGTATTGGCTTAAATATCGTTTTACCTAAAGAACAAGGACCTAATCCATTTATAACACCTGAGCTTACTTTTCGTTTCCACTATTTTGCAATCCGTAAAATGCACTTTTTGATTCGTGCACGCGCCTTAGTCGCTTTTCCTGGGGGCTATGGTACGCTGGATGAAATTTTTGAAGCGCTAACTTTAATGCAAACGAAAAAAATTGATCCAATGCCAATTCTTTTATACGGTGAAAAATTTTGGCGTAATGTCATTAATTTTGATTATATGATTGACGAAGGTTGTATTGACCCTGAAGATAAAGATTTATTCCAATATGTGGATACAGTCGAAGATGCCTGGTCTAAAATTAAAGAATTTTATGCCGATGGTCAAGAGAAATAATAGGCTACTTTGACAGCTATTTTTTCGGGGGTACCTTTTTACCCTTTTTACGTGCTTTGGATAAACCAATGGCAATGGCCTGCTTACGGCTTTTTACTTTTTGACCACTTTTGCCTGAACGCGCTTTGCCGCGCTTATAATCATGCATTTCTTTTTCAACTTCTTTTTGTGAACCCTCACTATATTTTCTTGCCATAAAAACGTCCTCCTTGATTGACTACCAATAATTGTCAGTCAATGAATAAAAAAGTTATTACGGTACTGATTGGGCTTCCTCTTTATCTTTGCGTCGCATTGGTTCTTTTTTCGGGTTATGCTTTTTCTACATTTATTTGTTTAGCTTGTTTCTCTGCTCCTTGTTTTTTTGGAATGGTAACCCACAGCATGCCTTTTTTGAATGTGGCTGTTGCTTGTTCAATGCCCAAATCATCTGGTAAAGCAATTTCTCGTTCATAACATCCATAGCCTATTTCTTGGATATAAAAATTTTTACCTTCATCTTTGGAAGAAATTTTCTTTTCACCTTTTAAAGTCACCTTTCTATTATTAATGGATACTTTTACATCTTCTTCTGCCATGCCAGGCATTTCTGCTTCAATTTTAAAGTTTTCGTTGTCTTCAACAATATTAATTGAAGGGGTCATTTTAAGATCATTCAATTCTTTTGGTGTAAAAGAAGTAAAATCAAAAAATGTATGTAAATTGCGCATCGCCTTATCTATTTCGTTTTGTATTAATAAATAAGGATTTCTCGTGAATGATTTAGTGAAGGATGTTTCATTTTGCACTTGTTTGTCTTTCTGTTGTTCATTCTGTTGCTGTTGTAAATTTGCCATATTATTTCTCCTATTTTTAATGACGCAATTCAAATTTGCCAAATTATTTATAGTTACAAATTAAATATAACACATAAAATTTAACTTGCGTAAAAATGCAGCAGGGAATTTTAAAAATTGAAGGCATTAATTTTAACTATATAAATTGATTAATCGTTACTGTACTTTTATATGCATGCTATTTGTGTATCTGCCCTTAGAGATTTGGATGATTTACCTGGTTTATTCTTCTCCGTATATTTACGTATTATTTTTTCTTTCTCCGTCTTTTAATATAACCAAAATTTTTATTTGCCGGAGAAAAATATGCAAGCATTACCTGAAAAAACATGGTCACGCAGCGTTTATGGTTGGGTTAAACCCATCTATTCCGTCGGAAGTTTAGCACTAAATTTTACGCCAAGTGGTGCCATTCGGTTGGTGGCTAATTATACACTCGTACCTACTGCAGGATTTGTTGGAGAACAAACAGGTCTTTATGACAAAGCAAAAGGTGAAAAAGCTGCTGGCTGGGTACTTGAAGGTATATCGCTCGTTTCTGATCCGATTGGTTACGGTTTTGGTAAAGCGGCACAATATGGCGGGGATTGGGTTGCTAAGCAAGCAATCGAAAAAATTGGTATTGAAAATGCGGAAATTCGTGATTTGATTCAAATTGGTACATCAGAAGTTGCGAGTCAAGCTGCTTCTTTAGCAGCTGCACCCGTTAATGCAGCTGCGAAGAAAGCGACACAAGGCTTACGTGAAAAAGCAGAAATTAAATATTTTGGCAAAACGACTCGTGAATACAATCCAGGTGAAAAAGTTATTGAGTTTGCTGACGGCAAAGATCAAGTCGTAAAAGAAAAAATTTATGCCAATGGTGATCGTAAAATTGTACTGGCATCAGGCGCGAAAGTTCGCATCAAAGATAGCCAAGCGAATCAATTTTATGACAATGCGGGAACAGAGCATCGTCAGACGTATTTAGCTAAAAACGATGGGGTTTTATTAAAAACACCGTCAGGTGTGGAATTACGTTTTAAAGAATCTGATTATGAAGATAATCCCTATTATGGATTTGTCCATATTGATAAAGATATGAAATCTGTTCGACACGGTACATTTTATTCAGATGAAGTTAATACTGATTTTAGTAAATGGCAAGTACTTAAATTAAAAAGTGGCGAAGAAGTATTAAAAGATCCAAGTGGCCGATTACATCCGACAATTGGTTTTAAAGAACAAACCGGCAGTGGTCAATTAAAAGGGTATAACACATTAACAGCAGCTGATGGTACTAAAGTTGATGCACAATCTGCAGGCTGGGCACAATTAACAGATAATGCTAAAACGAGCAAACCATACAATTCATTTAAATTTTTCAAGCCAAAACAACCTGAGACGGAAGCATTGTTTCTAGAAAATGTTGCTTCTCTTGGACGAATATTGGTTGATTGGTATTGCCGCTATCGAAAACGCAGATTAGCCATGCAAGAATTGCTTGAGAAAATTAAAGATGAAGAAAGACGTCAACAGTTTAAAGCGATGCAGGAACAACATCAAAATGCTGAAGCAGAACGTTCACAGGCAAATAAACAACTTAAAGAACAAGTAGAATATAAACAATTTATTAATTTGCAAGAGGATATTAATTTTTGCTTAGAGTCTATTGAACATGAATTGCTACAGCAAATAGTAGAATTAATAAGAAGTTTGCCAATACAATGCACGGATGCGGATATTGTTCAGCATTTTAATGTGCATCTTAATGCCATTAAACAACTTATTGTTGTTGAAGAAAAGAATTCACCGCTATTGCAGTTAATACAAACATTAGTTAAAGATTACCCAGAACCGGTACAAGAAAAACTACAGCAAATCTTGGAAAATCAAATTAAACGTGCAGAATCAGTACAACGTCCCAATTCAGAACAAGAAAACAAGTTTTTTAATGCAGTGCAGAAACAAAATTATGCAGCACAACAAAATTTACCAAATTTTGATATTCAACGTGTTGCGGGTGATGGTAGCTGTTTTTATTACGCTGTAGCGCTGCACGTCCCTGATACAGCTGCAGGTTTACGTACTCGTGTGGCTGATAATCTACATCGATATTCAGAATATTTTGAATTAGAAAATAATCAAACAAACCATGAGTACATCATTGCTGCCAGAAATCCGGGTACCTATGCCAAACATGTGGAAATTCGCGTAATGATGGAAATCATAGCTCGTCCGATTGTTGTTGTTCGTCCAGGAGGTTCATTTCAATTGGTACATGATGAGCAGCACTATCAAAATGGTGAACCTATATTTGTATTATATAACGGGGTTGATCACTATGATGGATTACACCTTAAGCCCGGCCTCTCTGGCCGCACTATATTAGACCAAATATTATCAAATCAATTAGGACCTGTGCACGTAGAACAACCAATAGAAATAAAACAACAACAATTATCGCGCAATATAGAATTAAAAGCGCATCTTAAAGAAAGTTTACATGCACTGCGCAGAAATACTGCCGAAAGACAATCTGTACAAAATGAATCATCAACTTTATCAGCATAATAAATTAATGGAGGAGGGCAATGTAGAAGAAATAATTTTTTTCATCAACAACACATTTTAAATCAACATTTAATTTTATAGAGGAGTATGCAGATGGATAAATCAACTGAATCAAAAGAACTCGTTGCTGCGGGTAATAAAGATAATGCATTGGTAAATGCAGGCGAAGATAAGGTGCTTGCGACTGAATCGAAAGATAAAAGTCTAGTTGACCCAAAAGCTAAAAAGAAAGATGATGAACAAGAATATGAACAAGCTCCAGGTGTTATTGCTTGGTTTTTTGGTTGGAAAATACCAAAGAGGAAGAAAAACGATGAAAATAAATCTGATAAAAAGGAACTAACACCTACAGAAAGACAAGCGGAATTAAAACTGCGTGCAGCTGAAGTTACGAGTTACGGCCAAATTGCAGCTGCAACAGCTGATATTGTGAGCTCAACGAACAATTTAGGCGCTACCTATCTGACCACACGCACTAAAGAAAAAGAAATAAGGGAAAATGGCAGACAAGCTAATCTGAATCATGAGCAAAGGATGGATGCACAAAGCAAAACGCATACAGAAAATATGAGTAAATTGGCACTTGAAGAAAAGCGACTCGCAGAAGAAGCAAGGCAATTTGATCAGAAGCTTGCAGATAAAAAGGATAAACGCGCAGATAAAAAGTCGGAAATTGATTTAAAAAGAGATCAACTTGTTTTCGATCGGGAACGTTGGTTATTTGAACGTAATGCTAGATCTGCAGCAGCAGCTTCAGGACAGGCAGGATTACCCGTCGCTGCACCATCACCGGCACCAGTTGCTGAAGCAGTTCGAATGTAAATCTAAGCTATAACAATAATGTGAGTATCGCTTTATTTCATCAATTAGATTAATTTGTCTTTTAGATGAGATAAGTATTGATTGCCGTTGTCTGCTGCAACGGCAATCATATTAAAAACAAATTTCACACAAAGTTGTTAATATTGTGAAATATTAAATTGTTTTACATTAAACTGGCATAAATTATTTGTTTGAGGTTTCCATTTTTATACTGGAGCCTTCTTGATTAGATTTTTGTACTTTTGATAAAAATTCTTTGTGTTCCTTATGCATAAGCTGTACATCACCTGAGTCAAGACCACCGTTTTTCGACTGATTCGGCGTTTCTTGCAATGCGGGTACAGCCTCATGCATTTTACTTAAGTCTGCATTGGCACCATTTTTAGCTAAGTATAACGTAGTGAAAATATTATGTACTGTGCTCTCATAAGAAGAATTTGTTTCAGCAAGGCCTTCTGACTGTGTTGGTTGTTGTGCTTGATACGGTATGTTCACTGCATTAACACCACCAGAAAAGCTTTCTTTTAATTTGTCTATTAAAATAGATTCTATTTTAGGGTCAAGTCCAACAAAATCTCCATTATTACTATAACGAGGGTCAATATAACGATAAGTAGCACTTGCACCGTCTTTACTTGGTGTAATCACTAACGTTGCATGATGTTGCCCATCTGTTGTTAAGGTAATGAGAATAGATTTTTCATTATTTTGCAACGCTTGAATTATATCGGCAAAATTTGCTTCAGCATATTCTTGCCGAAAGTCAAGTTCCTCTAGAACGATAGCTGTATCCTCTGAAGCAAGCGTATTTATATGTGGTTGAAAAGAGCTTGTTTTATAAGCCCAATTTGAGCCATCGGTAAATGAACCAGCTGCAAATTCAAAACCCATACGGTTTGCCTCATACATTAGCAGTGAACGGCGTTGATCTTCTGTGACCGGTTTGTCAGTTTCAATTGTACCACTGGCTAGACCACCAAAAGTATCATCAAAGAGTTTTTTACTTTCAGTTAGCCTTTTTAAAAAAGCTTCTTGCCTATCTACACCAAATTGTTTTTCAATTTCTGGTCTAGTTATATTCTTTGTTTCTAATGTTGAGGGCCCTGTTAATAATGGTAAAGTAGGATTATGTGTTGATGGTTTTATGGTTACAGCTTCAAATAAACCATCAGTATCATATTTTTTCCCATCTCCAACGGATAAATAAAGATCGTCTTCTTTTCTTTCTAACGTTGCGTGTAGTCGCCATGGATATGTTGCTAATACTGCTACCTGTTTTGTTTTTGCATTATATGCAATTAACGATGTATTAAATTCTTGATTGACCGAATATTGTTCAAAAGGATAATTTTTACCATCTATAGTTATCTCAAAAGGCAATGTGAATCCTGGACTATCATCTAACCAGACAAAAGCTTGGCCAGCTTTAGCAACATGGTGAAAATTTGTTTCCGTGATTGGTGACTCTTTTTCAAATACTTGTTTTTGGCTACCTACTTTTTGTGCCCAAGGAAATGCTTGTGTTGCAGCGGATGTATCGAGTATAGGATAACCGTGATTATCAAGTGGTATAGCTTTACCACCATAGATTGCTATTTCTTTGCCACTTACAATATTTTGTACATAGCCGAATTGCCAATCATTAACATCTGACCATCCAGTTTTTGGCGTAACCGTTGCCCGAAACATTATTCCTTCATGAGAAAATTTAAACTTTTTTTTATCGATTCCTTTTTCTTTTTCAAATGAACGCAATGGACCAGTTCCAGTGGCTTTTTTATCTAATGATGGTTTATGCTCCATGGTATATTCTTTGCCATTCGCTAAGCCTTCTATTTCAAAAGTCATTCCGAGTTCTGGCGCTTTATTTACTTTTAATTGTGCACGAAAAGAATTCGCATTTTCTTTACTTTCCGTTTTGGTTGCTTCAGTATATTGTGTAGACTTTTCCATAACTCCCTCCAACTAGAAATTCAAAGGATTAAGCAAGTATATTTATTATAGTCAACCAGAGAAAAAGGGTTAAAAAAAATTCTTTGCTTGTACAACGACATATCCATAATTTTTGTTGTGCTATTCAATATATAGTCATTTTGATTAAAGCAGTAATAGTATTGTATTCAATATTGAATTCCTATAAGAAATCCCTTTACAAAAATATTTAGATAATGTAAAAAAATATAGTAGCAGCAAACAGATAATGGAGTGTTGCCTGCTGCTACAAAAGTAATTACCAGTGACGCACCAAAATCACAAACCCCAAAATTGTGAAATTACAAATAACTATTATGTTAGGAGCAAAATATGGAAAGCAAAACACAAGCGCAAAAAAAGGCAGAACGTGAAAATCGCAGATTAGAACAAGAAACAATCAGACAACAAGAACGGGAAGCTCGCCTTGCTGCAATCCAAAGGAGTTTGCACGATAAAAGCACAACACATGAATCTACAAAAGTACTCAGTAAAAAAGACCAACGAAAGCAAAAACAAGCTTTAACACAACAAACAGAATTTCTATCAGATCAGCCAGTAGCATCTTCAGATTCATCGACACCTAGTGCTCAAGGCAGTACCCAACCAACTGAAGTCACAAATGATAAGATGACAGCAGTACCATCATCGTATGCGAGCATGTCAAATGTTCTGGAACACAATGAAAAATGTGTGGAACGAGAACATAAAATGATTCAAGAACAAGCATTGCAAAAAGTTAGAAGTGAAGAAGCACAACAAGCAAAAGAAGCAGCACGCATTGTATATAATCATTCCACGCATTGCCCTGGTTTAAGACCGGTGTTGGTTCGATTACAGAAGGCATTACCAGGTTGTACAATTACACCAGGCCAACTAACAACTGTTGCGAACAATGCAGAACAATTTGAACTGAGATTTCAACGTGAAGAAAGTGATGGCGGCTTTAAATTTGTTGCACGGAGTGGTTCTACGGCGCAAGATGTTTTTATAACGATAACGGATAAAGTTGAATCACCAGAAATGATGGTACGTGAAGCCGTTGAGCGAGCGATGGTAGATAATCTAGATATAAATAAAGACTATAGACCTGATGATGCCATTCCTTCTAGCGTGCACAATCGAGCTGTCGCAGAGGCGCGTAATAATCTTTG